>CAYRTF010000092.1:0-2367 GCA_964427165.1 uncultured Actinomycetota bacterium
TAATAATACAGAGAAAATATTATAACACTTCTGAATATTAAATTAAAATGTTTCTTTACTGTAGGTCTGAAAGCAGGCACCAGGGCGCCCTGGCCAATCTTTTTTGTGATGACGAACCAAAAATAGACGGACAATTTCGTAAATCTCGTCAAAGATCAAGACTGACAGGAAAAAATGGGCAAAAAAGAGGTGGGCCGGCCAGGGGACTTATCAAAAATTATTAAAAAATTATAGAAAAGATAATTATTTTCCATCAGGGAGGGTTCTTATTCCAAGTCCTTATCCTTCCGGCAAGCCTTTTTTTTGCAGTCTTCTTCAAGGTTCATAAGTATAAGGCTGTACTCATCAAGGTCAAATACCACATAGCTTGAACCGCTGTATAGTATGACGGCACACTCTCCTGCCATTTCCTTTTTGGTTATGGTAGAAATTGTCTTTCTGGCAAGACTTCCCATATCGGATCTATAGAGATATAGCTGCATAAGGGAGTAGCATATGAGCTTAAATACTATCTGGGTTACCACAAGGGAGTATGAGGGAGAGGAGAACTTTGTAAGGTCCCAGAAGCATTTTAGCTGCCGGTGCCTTTCCTCAATGGCAGTCCTTACTTTGTAGAGGTCAAAGGCCTGGCCCGGATATTTGTATCTTTTGCTGTGGGCCAGCACAAAGTAGGCTACCTTGCCCTTCACATAATCTGTCTGTCTCTTTACTGAAATATGCAAGGGGACGGTAAGGTTTTCCCAGGTGCCGATATCAAAAAAAGATGTGACCTCTTCTTTCTTTGAAATAAACCCGGTACCCTCATTTTCTATCCTGTAGTCTGTCCATTTGACATCCTTTTTGCGGCAGAGCCCCATAACGTCATCATATGCAGCCATTGCTCCTTAAGGGATTACCCAGTTTATCTTAAAGTCGCGCTTGTAGTGAGACAGGGTGGGCCCGTCTATATATCTCCTGTCCAGTAGCAGGGTGTCTATACACCCTCTGTTTTTTACAAACCCTTCTACCTATTCTTTTAACCACTTATCAAACCACTCAAGTGCGGGGTCCAAGCGGAACTCATGCCCACCGTCAAAGTGCTCAATAGATATATTTTCGGGCTCGCCGGCTTCCCTGTAGCACTTCCTTATATGGGAAATGCCCCTGTCTGCTATTTCATGATCGATTATGGGGTCTTTGTCCCCCAGCTGCAGCTGAAGAGGTCTGGGAGCAATGGTTGAAAATATGTCATATACATCCATTTGGGGCATTATCCCCGGTATTATCTGCGCTCCGCATAGACCACCCATTCTCCTTGTCCGGTCTTCGAATGTATTGCTTCCTGCAGCGACAACGGCTTTTAAGCGGCTGTCCAGGGCTGCGGCAAACATTGTCATCCTGGCCCCTTGGCTTATGCCGGCCATCCCTATTCTTTTAGGGTCTACATTATCCCATGATCCCAGGATAGAGAGCGCAAATCTCATATCGCTGACCTGCTGCGCCACAAGGTTGCGCCCGTATAGCATCATAAAAAGCCCCAGGGCGTCGCATGGGTCCCTGCCTTTGATCTTTTTTAATTCTTTCCGCGGTTCTGTGCGCTGGCCGAAGCCGAGAAGATCTATGGCAATTATTGTATAGCCTGACTGGGCTATGGGAAGGCCGAAGTCATATTTAAAATCAGCAATCTCCATGCAATCCCTTGGAACAACTGGATCTTTAATAATTGACAGCCTTCCCCAGTCCCCATGGCCATGCTGGCACAATATTGCCGCACCGTTCCTTTTGTCCTCAGGAGGTTGCAGGATGGTGGCAGGCACATTAAGCTCATATGCCGGATTATTATATACAAGGTCTATCCTCCTGCAGCCGAACCAGTCCTCTTCTTTTACTATTATATATTGGGGAATACCATAATCATTATTACTATCATACCGGCTAAATATTTCGGACATCCAGGCTAGGCTGCTGTCTTTCCATTTCTTAAAGGAAGCTTTGCCTTTGCCATTGAAGCTCTGCTCGGAACTTTCTTTTGAAAGCTCCTTTATATAATCCCTGCTTGTAAGGATTGTTATATCAAAATCATTATTTCCCATCTTTTTATTTCCCATTTGCAAACTCCAAAAAATATATTAAAAATCAAAAAGCTTTAAGGCCTTTTACGGCATCCTCTATCTCTGCCAGGTCACGATCTGTCAAACTCCATCCGGAACCTCCGGCATTATCCTTTACCTGCTTGATATTCCTTGCTCCTACCAGGGCAGTCGCAACCGAGGGCTGGCAGAGATTCCAGTTGATTGCCAGCTGGGCAAGAGTCTTGCCATGCTTTTCTGCAACTGGCCTTAATTTTTTCTCTACGATATCTGCCCTTTTCTTAAATTCCTCATACAT
>CAYRTF010000092.1:2377-6555 GCA_964427165.1 uncultured Actinomycetota bacterium
GAACATGGGATTCCTGCTCCTTATGTCATTTTCCGGGAATCTTTCACTGCCATCGAATTTACCTGTAAGAAGTCCTTTTGCCAATGCGGCATAAAGCATTATCCCGATATTTTCTTCCAGGCAAAAATCAAGTAGTGGTGCAGTTTCCTTTCTCCTCATTATATTCATGGGATACTGTACTGCATCTATCCTTATATAGCTTGCAGCTTCTTTTAGCTGTTCGAGATTGTACCTGCTTACACCGACAGCTTTTACTACCTTTTCATCCTGAAGCTTTTGCAGTGCGCTCATAGTCTCTTTTATGGGGACATCGGGATCGAAATCATGGATAAGGTAGACATCCAGGTAATCTGTCTGGAGACGCTTGAGAGCCTTTTCAAATTCCCCCATAATAGAATCATAGCTGCAGTCTCTTACCATCTTCTGCTGGGCCTCATCCCATCTGTTGACCACTTTTGTACAGATTATAGCATCTTCCCGTCTTCCCTTAAGGGCTTTTCCTATAAGGGTCTCTGCATGGCCCCTGCCATATGTGTGGGCGGTATCGATAAAGTTCATCCCTATATCTACTGCGGTGCGGATTACTTCAATAGACTCCTCATCGTCTGTTCCTCCCCATGATTTTCCATCAGCTCCATCAGCTATGGTCCAGGTGCCCAGGCAGACTTCCTATACTTTTATTCCTGATTTTCCAAGTTCCCTGTACTCCATGATATACTCCTCTTTTCATATAGTTATTTTTTCCTCTTTTTCTTTGCATATTCAACAAGCTGGCTCCAGTCACCGCCCACTTCCTTCCACCACCAGGGAGCGGCCATACCCGATAGCTTGTCGCTGTCCAGAACGCTTAGAGGCATCCTGCTCTCCCAGGGCATTCGGGAATATGGCCGCGGCTGGCTATTATATACTTTTGAAATATCTGCCGGTCCTGAATATGGATGCTTCATAAGCTCTCCATTATTATCAAGATATTTATCCTTATTGCTGTATTGTCTTATCCATTCCTGCGCCGCCTTCCTGAAATCTTCCAGGATCTGTCGGTGTTCCTTGCTGTCTGAGAGATCTCTTAGCTCATCAGGGTCATTTTTAAGATCATACAGCTCCTCATATCCGCCATTCTGGAAAAATACATATTTCCAGTCTTTGTGGCGTATATAATGGCAATAGCTTCCGGCATTCTCGTATTCGGAAAAGACCATTTGCCTTTCCGTTTTATCCTGTATAAGCTCCATCAGGTCCATTCCGGGTCGTTCATTATAGCCATCTATCCCGGCAGCTTTCATAAAAGTGGGAAATAGGTCAAGGAGGCTGGAAAGTTCCTCAACAACAGTTCCCGGCTTTATCCTTCCCGGCCATCTTACAAGCATGGGTATATGAACGCTTCCTTCATACCCGAAGAACTTGTACCACATATCATGATCTCCCATCATATCGCCATGGTCTGCCGTAAATATGACTAAAGTATTATCGGCAAGTCCCTGGCTTTCAAGCTCGTTCAGAATCCTACCCACCTGCTCATCAATAAAGGTAATATTTGCATAGTAATAGGCCTTGGCCCTTTTAGCAGCCTCATCAGAGTAAAGGTCCCATTCACTCATCTTCCGGCTATAGGCATAAATGGGGTTTTTTCTTTCCGCTTCCTTTCCCGATCTTATGGGAAGAGGCATATCATCAGGATCATAGAGGTCCAGGAGGTGTACGGGGCAGTCATAGGGAACATGCGGCTTTATAAATGATGAAAAAAGAAAAAAGGGCTTATCCTTTGGCCTGCCATCCCTGAGCCATTCTACCGTCCTGTCTCCGCACCACTGGGTAACATGATGCTCTTTGGGAATATGATTTACAACCGGCTTTATCTCATTATATCCTATCTCCGGCGGCTTTTCCCATCCCCATAGTCCTTTATCAATAAGGTACTTATCATAATCATCATACCACTGGGACTCTGCATCACTGGCAAAGCGGGTGGAACGCATCTCCTCGGAAAGTATCAGGTTATCCATCCCATAAGTCTCTCCATCCGGGGTAAAATGCATCTTGCCGATAGCCTGGCTGTGGTAACCTGATCTGGAAAGGATTGCCGGTACCGTATCCCGGTTTATTCCTTCAGGCACTCTTCCCCCATTATTTAGGATAGTGTTTTTACCAGCAGAGTATCCTGTCATAGTACATGCCCTTGCAGGAACACATATGGGGCAGGGAGTTGCAGCATTATTAAAGATAGCACCCTGGGAGGCCAGGCGGTCCATATTAGGCGTATGTATTATCTCGTTTCCGTATGCGCCCATAGCATCCCAGCGCTGCTGGTCGGTAAATATAAGAAGGATATTGGATTTTTCTGCCATTTCTTGCTCCAGTTTAAATATAGTTGCTTACAAATATAATAATCCTGAGTATTTGATCATTAAATTTTGTTTATCCTAAAAATTTTATGTTTTTAGCTTCCGCTATTCTATATGTTCCAGGTTCAATAGAAAAAAATGGAACGTTCTACTTATTATCTATAATACTCCACCATTATTAATATATCAATAGTATCCTTACTTAAAATTAAGGGTATCTAAAGGTACCGGGAAAATAAATTTCTATGGGCTTACGCCCATAGTATTTACTTCAGGCTTCGCCTGCCCGCTTCCAGCGGGGCGCCTCCATCTACAAGCTTACACATGTAGTATTTCTGGCGGAATAAAATAAATTTACTTCTCCTCCAAAAGAATGGAACATAGATTGGAAGAATTGAGAGATACATTAAATCAAAACACTGTCACTTCCTCAAATGCTTTAAAGGAACTTCTTGGAAATATTAGCCTGGAACCTGTAACAGATAAAAACTCAGACTTTTATTACATTGTAAGTAATGGGGATATCAAATTTAAGCCGTATTATATTGCACATACAAAGATCCAGACTCTTGCTCTCTTGAATGATAAATACAAAGGTTCGAATTGGTTGCACTGGCGGAGAGAGTGGGATTCGGTCTTTCGTCTCACTTCGTTCGCTGCAGAGCCGCAGACTCCCTCGCATCCGCTCAGTCCGTCTTTTCGAATCCAGGGAACATGGATCCACCATATCCCCACTCACTAGCTCTACCATGCCTGAGGTTAAACTGTAGATAGTTGGCGGAGAGAGTGGGATTCGGTCTTTCGTCTCACTTCGTTCGCTGCAGAGCCGCAGACTCCCTCGCATCCGCTCAGTCCGTCTTTTCGAATCCAGGGAACATGGATCCACCATATCCCCACTCACTAGCTCTACCATGCCTGAGGTTAAACTGTAGATAGTTGGCGGAGAGAGTGGGATTCGAACCCACGGTACTGCTGTTAGGGCAGCACACTCGATTTCGAGTCGAGCGCTTTCAACCAGACTCAGCCATCTCTCCTCAAATATAAAAGGTATTAAACTATCTAAATGCCAGCTTCCCTGATCCTGTCCAGGGTTTCTCTGTTTTTAGGAATCATCCTGAAAAACTCTTCAAGTTTGTCACAGACATATTCTCTGCAGTAAGCACAATTTTTTACCTTCTTTTCTATTCCGCATTTTCTTATTTCACATACTCCGCAATAATTAAATTTCTTACCGCCTGCGGTCATACATCCTTCACAGTTTATATCTTGCAGACTAATGCTGGTCGAATACCTTGCGGACCATGATTTTGCTGTCTTTTTTCTTTTTGAATCATTATCCTCTATTGTTGCCTTAAAGGCTTTGCAGTCATTGCAAATATTTCCACAGATTGAAATGATCTTTTTCATATCGATCTTCCCATATTTTTTATATATCATCCAGTAGATAAATAATTATAGCTATTTCCTTATTTTTGAATACATGGATCTCTTGCCATTTAAAAACTCTTCTTTCCCGGACATATAAATTACTTTCTTCTGGAATTTTAAATCCAGTAGCTCAATATTTTTTAATTTGTATCTTTCTCTTTTCAAAAAGTTCGTAAATATTTTTTTTCATAATCCTGGCCCTGGATTTAATATCCTGAGAATTTACTTGTACCTGCTTTATCTCCTTTTGTGTTTTATCTAATAAGACCTCTATATCTTTTGTCTCGGCCAATGCTGCTGTCCAGCAAAATAATCCTCTTGATCTTCCATCATTAAAATTCTTAATCATAATCTTCAATAATTCAATTCTCTTTTCCAGCTGTTTAATAAATTTCTCTAAACCATATT
>CAYRTF010000093.1:0-6533 GCA_964427165.1 uncultured Actinomycetota bacterium
CACAAGTCATTATTTTTTCTCTCAAAAAGAGTATTAATAAATATATTTTCAAATTCTATTTATAATATTATAATTATCTATTAATGATTTTATTAACAATTTTATCGATAATATTAATATGGTTGCATGTTTCCAGTTTAAGATTTATGATAAGGACCAGCAAAGATATGGAAATGTCAGGCGAGATGCTGGAATTTGAGGAAGATATATTTGGAAGCGGTGAGGGTGCCGGAATAAGGTCTTTGTCTGTAATATTTTCAGTTGCAATAATTATTTTTTTAAACTTGATCGAGGTAGGCTATTTTGTTTATTGCGTATATTATTTCAGTGATCCAATAGTAACGATAGGAAGTTCTATCCTTGTGGGATATACGTTTTATACATTTTTTAAGTTTTTACCGGGAATTAAAAAATTTATAAAGAAGCCATTTAATTACCTGATGGAAAGATCAGAGGCGTATGAGAGTATCATTAATTATATAATGGTCTCGTTTGAAATAATTTTCTGTTTTTATATCCTGGTAAAGATCGTGATATTAAATTTTATTTAGCAGAAGGAATGGACCATGAATATTTTTAAGAAACTTTTTACCGGTCTCTTTATTTGTGTGCTGAGTGTTTCCCCGGTATTTTTAAGTTCCTGCTTTATAACTGACATGATCACTGGGCCGGATACTGCTGCCAGTATTGAAGCGGCCCCTGTAGAAGAAAACGGGAATGGAAAGATCTCGGAGGAGGAATTTGTTGCGCTTGTTGATAATGAAGATTTCTTAGAGACTTTTAATACTTTTTATTACCCTGATTCCATAGTCAAAGATGCCAGATCTGTAGATTTGGACCAGAGTATGTTATATGTAATATTGGAAGCAGTAGAAGAATTTGATGAAGTAGAGGAATATTATAAGAATAAAAAAGTCCAGTCGATATGGAGCAGGGACTTCATCTACCAGAAGAGCATGGCAAAAGTAGAGGAGGATTTTATTGAAGGGAATGAAGATGTCCCGATATCTAAATTTACTTTTTCCAGCAAGGACAAGGACAGGATAGTGGACATACTGGTAAAAGATCTTGATACCGGCAGGACACAGATAATGATCACCTGCTGGAATCTGCAATAGGCTCAAATGGCTGCAGGAAATACTACAAATTCAAAGATCTACACAGTAAGCGGACTCAATCAGAGGATAAGGAATGACCTTGAGAATAGTTTTTCCGATATTTGGCTCGAGGGTGAAGTAAGCAATTTCTATTTCCACAATAAAAAACATATGTATTTTGATCTTAAAGATGAAAGCAGCAAGATCAAGATAGTGATGTTTTATCAAGACAACCATAAGCTCATCTTTGATATGGAAGAGGGTCTCCACATTATAGTGAATGGCTATATTTCCGTATATGAGAAAAGGGGAGAGTATCAGCTGATAGCGGCAGATGCCCGTCCAGTAGGGAAAGGTTCGCTTATACTTGCTTTTGAGCAGCTGAAAGAAAAGCTTTTAAATAAAGGTTATTTTGATGAAAAAATAAAGAAGAAGATACCGCTATTGCCCCAAAAAATAGGTGTGGCAACTTCCAGGGGAGGTGCTGTACTGCAGGATATAGTATCTGTGCTCAGGTCCAGGTCGGATAATTTTCATTTGATAGTAAGGGATGTAAATGTAGGAGGGACCACTTCTGCAGGGGATATATGTGAGGCTATTAAAGATCTGTGTGAATACGGTGTTGATGTGATAATAATAGCCAGGGGCGGAGGATCGCTTGAGGACCTGTGGGCCTTTAATAGTGAAGAACTTGCATTAAAAATACATAATTGCCGTATTCCGTTAATATCCGCGGTGGGCCACCAGACTGATTATACTATTTCAGATTTTGTGGCCGATCTAAGGGCGGCGACTCCATCGGTGGCCGCGGAAAACGTGATGCTGGATAAAAAAAAGATGATATTGGATCTGAACAGGATAAGATCCAGTATGGAAGAAAAACTTGGCGCAAGGATAAGATCGCGGAAAGAACAGCTTGGTTTTCTAATAGATAGAAAATATTTTAAGAAACCCCTGACTTTGTTGAGCAGGGCCTATCAGGACATAGATGAGCTTTCCCGGGATATCATGGATAATATATCATCAGTATCAAAGAATAAAAGACTTGAATACAGGCACCATGCTTCAAGGCTGGAACCTGCAAAGATAAGTGTAAAGATAAGATCCCACAGGCTCCTGTTAAGAAATACCTGGATGAGATGGAACAATAGTTTTATAAAACACAAGGATAGTAAGAAGAATAAATTAGAATCTTCCCTGGCAAATCTTGAAAAAAGCAATCCGGTTGCTATACTGAAGAAAGGATTTTCTGCCATATATGATGGAAGTACGGGCAAAGCTGTAAAAAGTGTAGGCGACACTGGTATTGGAAGACTTATACGTTTATTGCTTGAGGACGGCACTATAAGGGCCAGAGTGCTGGAAGTCGATCATAAAAAACCAGAGATAGGAAAAAAGAGTGAAAATTGATGAATTAAGTTTTGAAGAAGCTTTATCAAAGCTGGAAGAAGTAGTAAAGGATCTTGAAAAAGAAGATATAACACTTGAAGATTCCATGATCAAGTTTGAAACAGGAATAAAGCTCTCCTCCCATGCCTTAAGAAAATTGAATGAGGCTGAAGAGAAGATAGAGGAGCTTACCAGGTCAGAGGATGGAAAACTGGTAAGCAAAGAACTAGAGGTAAATACAGACTCTTAAATATGCCAGGGAGCCAATTCCCGGACAGGCTACTAAGCACTATATATTGTGCTGGTACTGGTATAATATTGTAATTATAACAATATATAGTTATAGATTATTATTAAAAAAATAATCTATTAAAGAATAATATTTTTTTTTATATTTTAATCCAAAAAAAGTTTACAAATGTATTTTATTGTGATATCTTATTGGTGTGATGTGGGGGAAAGTGGTGAATAAATACCTAACTTTCCCATTATATGGCTAAATATGGTCCAGGCAGGTTTTGAATGTTTTTAGGCGAACATCATAGGACAATTGATAATAAAGGAAGAATCTTTATTCCTGCCAAATTCAGGGAAGAGATAATAAAAGGTGTGATCATCACAAAAGGATTTGATGAAAAATGTCTTTTTTTATTTTCGAAAGAAGGCTGGAACAGACTTCAGGAAAAGATATTATCCAATCCAATGGCGAAGAGAAATACACAGAGGTTTTCAAGATGGTTTTTCTCTTCGGCAACCATGGAAAGCATAGACCAGCAGGGAAGGACCAGGATCCCCCAGAATTTGATCACACATGCTGATCTGAAAAAAGATATAGTGCTTGTCGGTGTCTCAGACAGAGCCGAAATTTGGTCAAAGGAAAATTGGGAAAGATACTATGAAAACGCAGACTCCCAATATACAGATGACCAGAATGCATTTGAAGAATTAGGGTTCTAATAAGTGTTATAAATGAATTATGATGATTTTCATGTTCCTGTTCTCTTGACAGAAGTCATAGACTATCTGGACCTGGAAGTGGGAGATATAGTTTATGACGGGACGCTTGGCGGTGCGGGTCATACTGTAGAAATAATTAAAGTCATTGCCCCCACAGGCAAGGTAATCGGAGTTGATCTAAATAGCCAGACTCTAAGCACCGCCACCAGTAGATTAAAGTCATTTGCCGGAAATACACTGCTGGTAAATGACAATTTTGCAAATATAAAGAATATTTTATTAAAACTGAATATTAAAAAAGTCAACAAAATATTATTGGATCTGGGGTTGTCCTCTTTCTTAATAGATAGATCAGGAAGAGGATTTAGTTATCTAAGAGATGAAAGACTTGATATGAGGTTTTCACCGGATACCCGGCCGGATGCATATGAAGTTATCAATAAGTATCCGGAAAGAAGACTGAAGGAAATATTTCTAAAATACGGTGAAGAAAGATTTGCGGGTCTTATTGCGGCAAATATTATAAGTTACAGAGAAGGTAAGCCTATAGAAACAACGGGAGATCTTGTGGATATAGTAAAACACTCAATTCCAGGGAAATATGTCAAAAACAGGAAAGGAAATCCTGCAAAAAGGATTTTTCAAGCCACAAGGATGGAAGTGAACAGGGAATTGGAGAGCATAGGCAAAGTAATAGATGACGGTTTTGAGGTACTTGAAAAAGGCGGAAGAATGGTGATCATCTCATATCATTCATTAGAAGACAGGCTGGTCAAGACAAGATTCAAGGAACTTGAAGGAATATGTACCTGTCCTCCAGGATTGCCGGTCTGTAGATGTGGTGTAGAAAAGAAGGCCGAAATACTAACGAGAAGGGCAATTTTTCCTTCTACCGGGGAACAAGAGAAAAATCCCCGCTCAAAAAGTGCAAGGTTAAGAGCAATAGAGAAAGTATGATGGGCACAAGAACAGCACAGATGCATGAGATCTATAAAAACAGAAGGCCGCTTCTGTATATGATAGGAGGCAGGAATAAAGCTTCACAAAAACCGGTCCTGTACGGCAGCAGCGGGCTTTTCTATGTATCAGTCATAGTGATACTTATGGCCTGTCTGGGCCTGTTGTTAAATATTGGTCTGCGGGTTCAAAATATCAGTTATAAGAATAATATTTATGACCTTAATAAGATGATACTTCTGGAAGAAGAAAGGGCGGATAGGCTAAGACTGGAGATCTCTTCACTGAAGGCACCATCAAGGATCCAGAAAACTGCAGAAGAAAAAATGGGGATGAAGCAGAGCGGAGAATTTGATATCGTTGAATTATCCGGACAGGGACTTATAAATAATGAAAAAATATATGATTATATAGCACGTGATGAGTCTGCCGGACTGGAAATAAATTATGATAATCTGCTCGGAACGATCTACTATATCCAGGACATAGTACTTGTTGTGTCAGAAAGCGTATTAACATTTTTTATACCATAAATAATATGTAGAATAATAAAATGAACAGGGAAAAAAATACCTTTAAGATAAACAGGAAGAGAATTTATTTCCTGTTTATCTTATTTTTTACAGCCTTTTCACTTATTTCCTACCGTTTAGTGTCGATCCAATATCTTGATGCCTCAAAATACCAGAGTTATGCCAGGTTCCAGCACACAGATGAATTCAAGCTATACTCCAAAAGAGGCAAAATATTTGACAGGAATGGAACCGAGCTGGCAATAAGCCTTATTGAAAAGACAATATATGCAAACCCAAAAGAAGTGACTGACCCTTCCTATCAAGCAGAAGTGCTGTCAGGATTACTTAATACCAGCAGGGAAGAACTTGAATCGAAACTGGGTGATAAGGAGCTTGGTTTTGTGTATCTGAAAAGAAAAATAGCCGCAGAGGAAGCAGAAGAAGTCGCAAGGCTGGGTTTGCCCGGCATATACATACAGGATGAGACTAAAAGATATTATCCGCAGGAGGAACTTGCGGCCCAGATAATAGGATTCACGGGGACAGATGATAATGGACTGTATGGAATAGAAATGCAATATGAGAGCATATTGAAGGGTGTAGACGGGAAAGCGGTTGCAGAAAAAGATGTTTTTGGAAATGTCCTTCCGGGAAATATAAAAAGTTATATCGACCCCATAGATGGAAAAGATATAGTGCTTACAATTGATTCCCAGATACAATATATTACCGAGAAAAACCTGGAACAGGTCTGTGCAAAATATAATGCGCCGGGTGCAACTGCTATTGTAATGGATCCTAATAATGGTGAGATACTGGCAATGGCTACTTATCCAGGTTTTGACCCTAATAGTTACCAGGATTATGAGGCCAGGGACTATAAGGCTGGAGCCATATCATTTACGTATGAGCCAGGATCAACATTTAAGATAATAAATGTTGCAGGCGCACTCGAGAATAATACAGTGGGGAAGGACCAGGTGTTCGACCTTCCTCCATCTATAAGAGTAAGCGACAGGATCATTAAGGAGATATTCAGGACATCGAATATCCAGTATTCTACCCGCGAGATCATTCAGTATTCGAGCAATGTGGGTGCAGTCATGCTTGCATTGAGCATGGGGGATAAGCTGTACTGGGAAAGTATAAATGAATTTGGCTTCGGACAGGTAACAGGGATAGAGCTTCCGGGGGAAGAAAAAGGGATATTCCATGATTATAAGACATGGCCGGCTTCAACGATCGGCGCCCTTGCAATAGGGCAAAGCATATCGGTAACCCCGCTTCAGCTGCTGAGGGCAGTATGTTCCATTGCAAATGGCGGATATCTTGTAAGGCCCACCATTATTAAAGAGATAAAGCTGGGGGGGGAGGCAGGATCAGAATATCCCGGTGATAGCATGACGGAAATAATCAGCAGCAGCACAGCCGGGACCATAAAAGAGATGATGCTTGCCGTAGTTGAGAATGGGACCGGTACAAATGCACAGATCGAAGGGGTAAAGGTCTGTGGAAAAACTGGAACAGCGGAAAAAGCAAATGAGAGCGGGATCGGGTATAGCGAGGGGAGGAGCATAACTTCGTTTGTGGGTTTTGCACCATACGATGATCCTGTGAT
>CAYRTF010000094.1:0-6513 GCA_964427165.1 uncultured Actinomycetota bacterium
TAATAGTGAAGCTGCCGAAAGAAAAAAAGAGTTGGATGACCTTTCTGAGTCCACTTTATACGGGTTTGAGGAAACAGTGATCTTAAGGGCACAGAGATTTGCCACGATCGTGCTCTCAGCAGTAAATGGATTTTCACCGGTGGTAACTGCCTTTATCCCTCTGGTGCCATTCTTTTTTGCAAAAAGTATCCCGATCGAATATTGCTACTGGTCAGGTTTCGGGCTGGCCTTCTTCATACTTTTTGGAATGGGTATCTTTCTCGGGAAAGTATCGCGTACAAATCTTGTATTAAGCGGGATCAAGATGCTTCTTGCAGGCGGTTTTGTGGTCGGACTCTCGCTTCTCCTGACTCTTATGGATTAGTACAAAAAAGCCCCGCCCAAAATAAGCGGAGCTTTTTTGCTTAGCACTGCGTCAACAACTTACAACTACAGTATTGAGAGGTAGGTGTCGAGCTCATATTTAGAGACATGAGTCCTGTACCTGTCCCACTCAATCTTTTTATTTTCAATAAACTTATTAAATATATGATCACCCAGGGTCCTTTTTATAAGCTCGCTTCCTTCCATATACTGGACTGCTTCCCAGAGATTGTTTGGGAGAGTCTCAATACCCGCTTCCTTCCTTCCCTTTTCATCCATCTCAAAGATGTTTTCCTCTATTGGAGGCATGAGGTCATATTTGTTTTTAATGCCTTCAAGACCTGCTGCAAGCATAACTGAAAACGCAAGATATGGATTACATGCGGGATCAGGGCAACGGAATTCCATTCTTGTCGAATTTTCTTTCCCGGGCTTATACTCAGGTACCCTTACAAGTGTGGACCTGTTTTTTTTCGCCCATGATATATAAACAGGAGCTTCATAGCCGGGGACAAGTCTCTTGTAAGAGTTGACCCACTGATTGGTGACGGCAACTATTTCTTTTGAATGTTTGAGTATGCCCGAAATATATTGCTTTCCTTCTTCTGAAAGATGATAGGGATCCCCGGCATCATAAAATGCATTCCTGTCACCTTTGAAAAGGGACTGATGGACATGCATACCGCTCCCGTTTTCTCCAAAAAGAGGTTTAGGCATAAATGTTGCATAAACACCGTTCATTGTGGCCACTTCCTTCACTATCAGCCTGTAGGTCAATGCATTGTCTGCCATTGTAAGGGCGTCAGTATACCTGAGGTCGATCTCATGCTGTGAAGGCGCCACTTCGTGATGAGAATATTCCACACCGATACCCATTGATTCCAGATAAAGGATAGTATCTCTTCTGAGTCCAGTTGCCACATCAAGGGTGGTCAGGTCAAAATAACCTCCCTTATCGAGGACCTGGGGTTCGCCCTCATCAGACTTAAAATAGAAGAATTCAAGCTCTGGTCCTACATAAAATGTATAACCCAGATTTTTTGCTTCCTTTAATGTCCTTTTTAGAACCCATCTCGGATCGCCTTTAAAATGTGAACCATCGGGATTTTGAATGTCAGCAAACATCCTTGCGGCGCCGCTTTCTTTGGGACCCCAGGGAAGTATCTGGAAGGTGTTAGGATCCGGCATGGCTATAACATCGCTTTCCTCTATCCTGGAAAAACCCTCTATGGATGAACCGTCAAATCCCATCCCTTCTTCAAGAGCAGTCTCAAGCTCTTCAACTGTAAGGGCAAAACTCTTAAGTATTCCCTGGACATCAGTAAACCATAAACGGATAAACTTGATATCATTATCATGTGCCTTCTTAAGCACATATTCTTTCATCTTGCCATTGTTCTCCATGTCTCTTTCCTTTCTGATCGATCTAAGCCTCAATGCTATAATTGTAAGTTGTTAGATATTATAGCTTAATTAATAGGGCCTTAGGTTAAATCCATGTTAAATCTATTCTAATAGAGCATCCGCTAACCAATAGCTGCGCTTCCTTCTTCACCTGTCCTTATCCTTATGCATCGGCCAAGATCCAGGACAAATATCTTGCCATCCCCTATCTTGCCTGTGCGGATGCCCTTTTTGATGGCTTCAATAGTGGTTCTGCAAATTCCTCATTTACAGCTATTTCAAGCCTTACCTTCTTTAAAAGTTTTACCTCGGTAAGCACGCCTCTGTAGATCTCTGTAAAACCTTTCTGCTGTCCCGCCCCAAGTACATCTGTGACTGTCATCTTGTATATCTCGTTTTTATAAAGTTCCTGCTTTACATCGGGAAGCTTATGTGGCTGTACCATTGCTATTATTAATTTCATAATCCATGCCTCCTAAAATATTTGTTTAGTTATGTCATCAATCATTCTGGAATATCTGGAACCCTCCACAGGCTTCCATCCCATGTTCCTCGATATCAAGGCCTTTCAGCTCTTCATCCCTGGACACCCTGAGAGCCTTTGCTTTCTTCATTATAAAGAATACCGGAACATCGAACCCAATGTCCATGCAGCCACAGAAACCACTCCTATGAACTGTACAAGCAGCTGGCTCCCGCCTCCTCCATACAATAATCCATTTACATCTTCAAATCCTGCAAGTGCCGCGTATTTGCTTTCAGCAAAGAAACCTACTGCCAGTGTTCCGAAAATTCCGCATATACCGTGAACGGATATTGCTCCAACCGGATCATCTATCCGGAATACTTTGTCAAAAAGATCTATAGATACGCTTACAAGCGCTCCACCGATAAGACCTATTGCTATTGCACTTAATGGGGATACTACTGCGCATCCTGCGGTTATTGATACAAGCCCTGCAAGGGCTCCGTTAAAAGTCATCGAGGCATCCGGCTTCTTATACCTTATCCATACAAATACCATTGCCGATAATGCCCCTGCTGCTCCTGCAATAGCGGTATTTACAGCTACTGTCGAAATAGCCGGACTTGAAGCAGACAGAGTGCTTCCGGCATTGAAGCCGAACCATCCAAACCAGAGAATGAATGCTCCGAGTGCAGCTATGGCAATATTGTGTCCGGGTATAGCATTAGAGGTCCTGCCAGGATTATATTTTCCGAGGCGGGGCCCTAAAAGCACCGCACCTGCAAGAGCGGATAAACCTCCGACGGAATGCACCACTGTTGATCCTGCAAAATCTATCATTCCCAGTCCCGCGAGCCATCCGCTGCCCCATATCCAGTGTCCAACAATTGGATAGATGACTGCCGTGAGTATTGCGCAGTAAATAAGATAGTCATAGAACTTCATTCTTTCTGCAACTGCGCCTGAGACTATAGTTGCAGCGGTTGCGGCAAATACTGCCTGGAAAAACCAGAAGGCAAAATTCTGGGTATTTGAGGGATCGATAAGTTTAAGCATAAAATCACTGGTGCCCATAAAACCTCCTGCGCTATCCCCGAACATGAGTCCATAACCCACAAAAAAGAACAGCAAGAGCCCCACAGCAACATTCATAAAATTTTTCATAAGTATGTTTACGGTATTTTTTGCTCTTGTAAAGCCTGCCTAGACCATTGCAAAACCTGCGTGCACGGAAAACACAAGAAAGGATGCGATCAATATCCATACTGTATCCAGAACCACTGGTAGTTCCACTTTTACTCCTATCTCGATTCTAATAAATGTGGAGTATTTTATACCAGTGCAGTTAAAAGGAAGTTACAAACTTGTTAAATACATGTTAAATATCAATGTATATTATGGAAAACAATATATAAGATATTATAGACCAAAATATTGAAGGGGCTTGTGGATGCCGGGCCGGTACCAGATATTATTACTGGGACGAGAACATATAACCGACATTGCGGATAGTCTTTAGCATATTATTATACGGGGGCGGTATCTTTGCCCTGAGCCTTCTCATGTGTACGTCCACCGTACGGCTGCCTCCATAATAATCATAGCCCCATACTGCTGAGAGAAGATTTATGCGGGTGAATACCTTATCCTGGGTCTGCAGAAGCAATTTCAGCATCTCAAATTCCTTGAAGGTAAGCACTACTATCTCACCATTTACTTTTAGCTCATACTTTTCAAGATTAAGTATCATATCACCGACCATAAGGCTGTTTTTGGGGGTACGGGCCTTCATCTTCAGCAAAAGGAAATTTATCCTTGGGACGAGCTCTGCTTCTATCCGGGATGAAAATATAAAGCTGTCAGCGGCCATTCCATAATTAAGAAGTATCTCCAGCTGGTCCGGATCAAGGATAAAGATCATTCCGAGACCTGATCTATGAAAGGAGCCTGCATCTGTGGAAAGACTTTTTATGTTTTTTCTGTCATTTATGCCCGGAGCCGTGATATCGAATATGACAAGGTCCTTTCCTTCAAGAAGACTCTTATCAGGCCCGGGACTCCCGGGCCTGGCGGTGCTCAGCTCAAAACCGCTTTCACCTTTAAAAGCTTTTTTGATCTTATCAATATTATTATCAGTTACCAGATATAGGAGTATGCCTATCATTTTTATACCTTTGTCTTATATAAAAATCAAAGCAAGTAAGATATAATTTCCATATATTATAAAGCACTATTGTATTTTATAAAAATTAAATGGTTTTTAATAGCATCATAAAGAGCATAGAAAGGATCATATTATGTTAATAACACTTATTGTGGCTCTGATAATACTTGCTTATTTTCTATTTAAGTCTGCCCGTTTCGGGAAGATCAATACTGCCGAGTCTTCAATATTAAGCATATTATCAATTGGCCTGGTAGGATATTTTATCTACTTTATAGTATCCGCTGTTTAAGGACCGGGTGCAATATAAACATAGCATATACGCATCGTGCGGCATAGTAGATAATATTAAAGGCAACAGGAATGCCTTATAGGAATATGATGGACCAGGCTCCTTAAAAATGCGGTCGATCTAGTCTCCTGTGTTTTCAATTATATTTAAATCCCCGGATGCCGCAGACTCCAGGACTCTTTTCATATAGATGTCCACCATATCCGGAGATAATGGTATGGGCATATTTTCAAGTTTAGACTTAAGGACAGGATCCTTTGCTGCCTTAAGGGCTCTCTCTATATGTATTTTAGAAAAACCTTCTACCTCATTTAGTGTAGTCGGAAATCCTATTTTCTTTGCAAAACCGGTCATTGCAGAAGCTACGGAAAGACCAAGCTGCCTGCCGGATATTTTATTAAAATCTGTCCTTGAATAGCCATATTTTTTAAAGATATTGCCGACGATCCTTAAAGAATCAGCTATGGCAGGAGCAAAAAAGACAGAATAATAAGGTTCCATAATGGCGCATGCACGCCCATGGCTCAAAATATCCACAAGTGAAAAACTGGTAAGATGCGCCCCGTTGGTCCCGCCTATCATAATGGCATAACCCCCAAGATCCGTCCCATAACATAATGCGTTCCTGGCAATATTGTCAGCTGGCGCATTGATGACTTCAGGCAGGTATTTAACAATAAGTTCTATACCCGTTGATGCGATATCTGATACTTTTTTAAATCCTGGTTTTCCCTCTGAACCATAAAGGACCTCGATCAAATGGGTGAAGCCGTCAAGAGCTCCGTCGGAAGTGGTGCTGATGGGAGTATTATAGGTTACGCTATAATCAAAGATGGAAACGTCCGGGATCACGGCTTCATCGATTATAAGTTTTTTCTGGGAGTTAGCAGTATCTGTAATATTAGAATATTTTGTAAGATGAGCCCCTGAACCGGCGATGGTCTGTATTGCAAGATGAGGAAGCAGCTTCTTGCCGCTATCCTTCATGGCCACAGATACTTTTCCTACCCCGAAATAATCATCAAGAGCCCCTCCAAAAGTGTTAAGGACAAGGGCAGCTTTAGCAGCATCAATATTGCTTCCTCCACCAAATGTTATTACAAAATCCGGATCTGTCTTATCTATCATGGCCGCCATTCTCTGGACGTCCTCTTTCGGGGAATTTGGTCTTGCGCCTTTGAATATACCGGCAAGGGTAGTTCCGGATTGTTTTAATGAACTGGCTATAAGGTCCGCACATGCATCACTTCCGGGAAAAGAACCCCGGAATAGAATTGCTTTTCTTCCAATGCTTGAAGCACCTTTTAATGCCTCCTTCAGAACACCCTGACCAAAATGATACTTACCGGCTTTAAATTCTCTTAATAGCTTTTCAGCTTTTTTAAATTCCTGCAATTATTATTCTCCCTCTTATCTGCTATTTAAGTTTGAACCTGTTTGTGATCGGATATCTCCTGTCTTTTCCAAAGATGCGGGCAGTTATCTTTATGCCGGGAGAACCCTGGCGCCTCTTATACTCACTATTGTCGACCATATTCAGGACATCCTTTACGACTTCAGGATCAAACCCCATTTCTACAATAGCTTTGTACCCCCGGCCATCTTCAATATATGCTTTCAGGATCTGGTCCAGCATATCATAGGGGGGAAGTTTGTCCTGGTCCTTCTGGCCAGGCTTGAGTTCTGCAGAAGGAGCCTTTGTAAGTATATTTTCAGGAATAAGTCCACCGTATTTTTTATTAATAAATCTGGATACCGAATAGACCATTGTTTTGTATACATCCTTTATCGGGGAAAATCCTCCTACCATATCACCATAAAGGG
>CAYRTF010000095.1:0-6484 GCA_964427165.1 uncultured Actinomycetota bacterium
TGTAGTGATGGAGCTTGTCGAAGGACCACAATATCAATAAGTTTCTATAGTACTTTCCCGGGGAGTAATAATTCCCCGGGAAAAAGCATAACAATAATTCTCTGAGTAATTATAAAAATGACTAATAAAAAAATAAAAATCAATAATACACTTATATTATTATTTGTAGTTATGGTCATCATTTCATTATTTGCGGTTATGAGTGTTATCCTTGATAATAATTTTCTATCATTAAGTAATTTTAAGACCCTTCTAAGAAGCATGATCGTCTTCGGGATCATTGCACTTGGGCTAACGCCTTTAATGATCGCAAGGGGGCTGGATCTTTCCTTTGGTGCAAGCCTTTCTTTAAGTTCTGTCATAATAGCTCACCTGTATACAAATATGGGTGTCAATTTATGGTTGTCATTATTAGCGGGTGTAATATTATGTGTTGTCATCGGACTGATAAATGGAATTTTGATAGTAAGATTTAAACTTATACCATTGCTTCTTACCATTGGCATGATGTTTATACTTGAATCACTTGCGCTTCTGGCTGCTACAATCGGGAGACCGGATACTGGATCCGGAGGAGCTACGCAGGTTATATCTATAGGCATGCTAACTGATGAGTTGTACTGGTTTGCAACAAATTCATTTTTATCAGTACCATTACCAGCATGGGTACTGATGGTCTTTATATTTATTTATTGGTTTATTATGGATTTTACAAAAATTGGAGCAAGGATTAAAGCTATAGGGGGGAATCCGGAAATCGCTACGCTTTTTGGGATAAAGACTAATAAGATCATGATCCTTCTATATCTTTTTATGGGTCTTTCTACGGGTATTGCAACAATAATGATACTATCTGTCTCTGGTGTCGGTTCCCCATTCCTTGGCCAGAGCATGCCGCTAAAGGCTCTTTCCGCAGTTCTAATAGGCGGAATTGCATTAACAGGAGGTAGTGGAAATGTATGGGGGACGGTTCTTGGAACAATAATAATGACAGTTATTTATAATGGTCTTGCAACTATGAATGTAGGTTCGAGTTATATTGAAGTCATCCAGGGGATAACACTGGTAGTGATAGTAGCAGCATATGCATTGCGGGATAGAAGTAAATTTGCAAGTGATTAACAGGATCAATAAAGATGGAAAATAAAAAAGCAACAAAATTCAATATCTTAGATCTCAAGTCTATAATCCCTATTCTTATAATATTTTATATAGTTATGATAGCTGTTTTTTCTCTCGTAAATCCAATATTTATAAGTTTTGGCAATATTAGAAGCATTATACTAAATCTTGGAATACCGGGAATTGTGGCAATAGGGCTTACTTTTGTGATCCTTACAGGCAATGTCGATCTTTCTGTGGGATCGATATTCGTCTTTTCAGCAATGATAGCAGGAACGTTGATAGGGGAGAATGTAGGAATACCGATACCACTGGGAATTATTATAGGTATTCTCGTAGGAGCCGCTATTGGTGCAATAAATGGCTTCTTTGTTACGGTAGTCGGGGTCAACTCAATAATAACCACTCTCGGAACTCTTGCTATATTCAGGGGATTTTCACAGATCCTTGGCATATATGCTTATAGCAGCAGGATAAATAATGAGGCCCTTTTATATGCCGGCCGCGGATATCTGTTCGGATATATCCCCATAACATTCATATACATGATCGTGCTGCTGTTCATCTTCTATCTGGTCCTTAGATTTACCAAATTTGGAAAAGATATCTACACTACCGGGGCAAATGAAATGGTCGCCAGACTTTATGGAGTAGCAACAAAAAAAGTCAAGTTTCTTACTTTCGTGATATCAGGAACATTCTCAGCAATTGCCGGTATTCTTTTAATGACACAACTAGCAAGAGCCACATATGATGCAGGTGTAGGGCTGGAATTTGAGGTCCTTACGATAGTAATACTTGGCGGGGTCTCACTTCTTGGAGGCAGAGGTACCTTGATGGGAGTTTTGGTAGCAATATTTATAGTAGGTTCGATATCCAATGGTCTGGCAGTTATAGATATTTCATTGAATGCAAGAAATGCTTTTACTGGACTTATATTAATAGGTGCGATTATTTTTGATTCAGTGAGAAACAAAAATTTTAATAAATTTTAAATATTATTTTACCAGGAGAAAGAAATGAATGACGATGTCATTTTAAAAGTCAGGGGCATAAGTAAAAGTTTCGGTGGAATAAAAGCTGTTGATAATGTAGATATGAAGCTTTACAGAAATGAGATACTGGCCATAGTAGGAGATAATGGTGCAGGAAAATCTACGCTGATCAAAATGATCTCAGGAGTTTACAACAAAGATAGTGGTGACATATATGTTAATGACAAACCTGCAAACATTAATAATCCTCTTGATGCAAAGAATTATGGAATAGAGACCGTCTACCAGACAGAAAGCCTGATAAAAATACTTGATGCATCATCCAACATTTTCCTGGGCAGGGAGAAGGTAAGGGAAAACTTCATGGGAAGAGTTTTTAAAGTCCTTGATTTTTCTTATATGAGGAAGGAATCCGAGAAGCTCCTTGAAAGATTTGGTATCAAGGTTAAAGACATGAGTGCAGAGGTTCGTGATCTCTCGGGCGGACAGGCTCAAACAGTAGCTATCGGAAGAGCCATATACTGGGGTGGAAAAATACTGATACTTGATGAACCGACCAATAACCTGGGGGTAGTGCAGGAAGGAAAGGTGTTGGACCTTATAAAGAAGCTAAGAGATGATTTTAATATGACTATCATTGTAATAAGCCACAATCTCAAACATGTAATCGAGCTTGTGGACAGAATAGTAGTATTGAGAAACGGAAAAAAAGTGAAAGAATTAATAAAAGAAAAAACAGATATGAATGAGATTGTTTCTTTAATCACCGGAATAGCATAAAAACGGGAGTTCTTTTAATGAAATTTGAAGAATACAAGGGAAGACCTGATAAACAACGGCTTATAAATGCAATGACGCTTCAGGAGGTAGATAGGGTCCCATATTATGAAGCGCTGATAGAAGATAGGCATGTTGAAAAGATGCTTGGAAGATATGCAGGCAATACCATGTCTATCGGTGGAGATATAGCCAAGGGTGAATCAGAAGGTCTGAGACCCATGAAAGCAAAAGATTATGTGGATATCTGTAATATTACCGGCCAGGATATAATAACTGTGTCAGATCTCTGGACCCCTTTCAAAAAAGAGGGCAGGGACGGAAGTCTTGTGCCTGCATTTGATAAGAAGGTCAGAAATCTTAACGATTTCAGGAAATTAGTAATGCCGGATTACTCAAATATTGAAAAGAACTGTAGGTATATTAGAGAATATAGAGAAGCAGCTAAAGGTACAAAAATAGGAGTAGCTGCAGGAGGCTGCGCCATGATGCAGACCCTCTATGAATTTGTAGTAGGTTTTTCTGATTTCATGCTTGTCACTTCCGAAGATATGGGGTTTGTTGAGGAAATGATCGATGTGTCTACCGACTATTGGTACAGTTTCAGTAAAGCTGCAGTAGCGGAAGGTATTGATGTTTTTACCATAGGTGATGATATAGCATTCAGGAATGGACTCTTTTTCCAACCCGAGATAATCAAAAAAATATGGCTTCCAAAGATTGCAAAAATAATAGAGCCTGCTGTAGAAGCCGGTATACCGGTGCAGTTTCATTCTGATGGAAAGATAGATGATATAGTAGAAGGTCTTATAGATATAGGAGTGAACTGTCTGAATCCAATGGATCCCTATTGTGTGGATTATAGGGAATACAAGAAAAAATACGGTAGCAGGATAGCTCTGTCGGGAAATATCGATATCCAGTTTCCCTTAGCCACCGGTTCACCAGGGGACGTTGAAAAAGATGTGAAGGAACATATGGAGGTGTTAAAGCCTGGCTTTGGCTATATATGCTGTTCTTCCCATTCAATAGTAAATTATGTTCCGCATGAAAATTTCATTGCTATGGTAAATTCGATTCACAAATATGGAAAATACTAATACTTGATTTCTAATAAGGATAGATCGTGTTAAACAAAAGAGAACCAATAGTAGCTACCTGGTTTACTTCGACATATGAGTATGATCAGAGGGATTTTCAAGTTATCCAGAAATACGGAAATAAATATCATCCTACACTTGGTTATTACCGCAGTGGTGACAGGAAGATAATGGAGACTCAATTAGATTGGATAAGGAAGTCTGGCACAGATGTAATTGTTTTTGACTGTACATCAAGTTTGTTTAGAACTCCCAGGGATATAAAAGGAGACAAAACACTCAAACTTCTAATGGAGCTTTTAAAGGACCAGGACGATAAAGAAAGAAAACTCTATTTTTGCCTGTTTATTGAAAGATATGTAGGTGATCCAAAATATGATGAAATCCTGGATGTTCTTGAATATTCCAAAAAGGAGCTTGTGGACTTTCCGTATTATTTTAAAAAAGACGGCAGGCCATTTTTTGTAATATATGCCAACTCGAATATTACAACAAGTGTTAAGAAGGCAAGTGAAAAATATAGGGATTTTGATCTAAAAATAGTATCAGGAGAATATATAGAACCTTCTTATGCCAGGTATATCTTAAAGTATCCTCAGGAGTTAAGAGATGACTGGATGCCAGTGAGTCCGGGTTTTGACAGCACACTTGAACAGATGTACCTGAGGGATATTTACCTGATGTCAAAAGATGAATCACTGAGACAATATTTTACAAAAGTCGATGCAGGTATTGATGAAGTCAGAAAGAACCCCAGATTTGCAATGGAAAGAGAGAGCGGAGAAGCTTATAGAAAACAGCTCGAAAGGGCTGTACAACATAATCCTGAAATAATATATATATCGGGATGGAATGATTGGCAGTTTGGAAATCAAATTGAGCCTGCTAAAGAGTATGGCACTAAATATATAGACTTAACTGCAGAAATATTGGGAAGAAATTAAAAAATACTAATTCATGGAAGGAATATATTATGACAAGAAGTAGATCTGTTGTGGCTGCATGGTTTTCAACACATTATTCTTATAATCAGAGAGATTTTAAGTTGATTAAAAAGTATGGTAATCCATACCACCCAAGTCTGGGGGATTACGATAGCAGTGATCCGGATATAATGAGAACACAGTTTAAGTGGATCAGAAGAAGCGGTATTGATGTGATACTATGTTCAAGTTATGGATGTTATGGTAAAAAGCCTCCAGATCTTATAAATGATAGAGACCTAAGATTATTAATGCAAATATTGGAAAATCAGGATAATGAAAATAGAAAACTGTATTTTGCCATTGACCTGGAATCCTATGCCGATACCCCGACTCTTGAAGAATACAGGATATCACTTGATTTTATTGAAAAGGAAGTTATGGACCATCCTTATTATTTTAAGCATAGAGACAAACCTTTTATAATGTTATATATAAATGATTTAATTCCGGAAACCATTTCGACTATTAATAAAGAATTTCCTGCCTTCACCTACCAGAAAGTATCGGGTGAGAGGATAAACCCGGAATACTCAGCATATATTGAAGAATATCCACAGGAATTAAAAGATGACTGGATGCCTGTAAGTCCCGGTTTTGATAGTTCACTTGAGGAGATTTACTTGAGGGATCTCTATATTAAATCGGATGATGATGGACAAAAAAAGACCATAAGAAAATATTTTAATGATATTGATGCAACAATAGAAGATATAAGATCTAACCCCAATCATAAAGAGGATTGGAAGGGTGGAGAGACTTTTAAAAAGCAGCTGACCAGAGCTTATAAACATCAACCGGAAATAATATTTATCTCTGGGTGGAATGACTGGCAATTCGGAAACCAGATAGAGCCTGCTGTGGAATATGGATTTAAATATGTCGACATGACAGCAGAGATATTAGAGAGAGTAGAGGAGACGGAATCATATAGAGATGAATAGTCCCAAACTTCATGTAAAAGAAAAGATCATTAAGAAAATCCATGAACAATAGAGAACGCTTTATAAATAAAGTACTGGGTGAGCGAGTAGATAGAAATTGTTTTTACCTATTCTGGCCCCCATGGAAGACTGCGATGTCAAGATGGCTTATTGAAAATAAAGGGTCTTTTAAAAGAACTGATTATACTGATGAGGTCATATTTTTAAATGAAGAGATCTATCCATTGTTCAAGCCGGACATCCCTCCCCGTACTCTTTCTTTGAATTGCGGTCCATTCCCGGTGAAGAAAGAGCTGGTCCTTCATGAGGATAAAGACTATATAACTTTTATAGATAATTGGGGCGTTAAAAAAAGAGATTATAAAAAAAGAGAATCCATGAGTGAATTTCTCAGTTTTCCAGTAAAGGATAAGGGTAGTTGGGAAAAATTTAGAGATGAAAGGCTTGATCCTGATGATCCTGACAGGATGATAGGAAACTGGGAAGACGAAGGTTTTGAGTGGATGAAAGAAGGATTTCCAATACAAATAGGCGGATATCCGGATGTAGGGGTTTTTGGAGCT
>CAYRTF010000096.1:0-2086 GCA_964427165.1 uncultured Actinomycetota bacterium
GTTGTCCGGCTAAAAACCTATGTTGACCATCAATAATTATATATTTATCATTCTTATAATTTCAGTGATATTAAATATCATTAGGGTGTATTTTGTAGGCAGGGCTGCAAAGATACACCGTTCATCTGTTTTTGAAGCAGAATTCCTTAATTACGCGACTGATATTGCAAGCTCCGTCGTCATTATAGCCGGCCTGTTTTTTTCAAAGTCAGGATTTCTACTTGCTGACCCTATAGCCTCTATTGTCGTTTCTATAGCAGTCCTGATCTTTGGGTTGAAATTGTCAGTTAAGGTCTTCAGGAATCTTCTTGACTATATTCCGGCTGAGATAACTGATAAGATCATTAAATCGTCTAAAACTTTCAAAGAGATCAAATCCATAAATGAATTAAGGATACATGAAGTTGGAAATATAAAATTCATAAACCTTAATATAAATCTTGAAAAGAATCTCTATCTTTCCCAGGTAGAGAAAATAAAAGAGAGATTTAAGCAAAAAATCGAAAACGGCAATCCCGGCTGCCGCATAATCCTGGAAACTAAAGCTGATTACAATAAAGATGATATTTATTCAAAAATAAAGGAAATTATTCTGAACCATAAAAATGTTAAAGATATTCATAATATAAATATCTACCAGGTAGACGACCGGATAGATGCATCAGTGCATGTACAATTAATAAAAGAGCTGGATCTGAGCAAAACAGAAAGATTGACAAAAAAAGTAGAGAATGAACTCAAAAATGAAATAGTATTATTAAGAAGCATATACATTCACATCGAGGAAGCTAATATTAAAGAATCCTGGAAAGATATTACTATTGACTCGAAGTCATTTATAGACCGGATAAAGAAAGAAGTAAAGGAATATGCAGTTCCTTCTACCTGCCATAATTTTACAATTCTTAAAAAAGATAATAATTACAATATTGCCTTTCACTGCAGACTTGAAAAAAACCTGAAAGTGGACCAGGCTCATTCAGTGACCACTATACTGGAGGATATCATAAGAAAAAAGTTTAAAAATATAGAGGAAATATCAATTCATGTAGAACCGGATAAAAGGTGACTAAAATGATTCCTGATAATAAAGATAGAATAAGTGTCCCTACGACTTTCATCATTTTTGGTGCAACCGGTGATCTTGTCAGGAGAAAGATAGCCGCATCTTTGCTTAACCTTTATAGCGAGGGGCTTCTGCCGGACAATTTTCAGGTACTCGGCATTTCCAGAAGAGACTATACTGACAACCAATTCAGAGATTTTATTTTTGAAAACTCCCTGAAAAAGCTGGGGAATAAATTCGGCAAAAATATTATAGATGCCTTTTTGAAAAAGTTGATTTATATCAAGGGCTACTTCAATGAAAAGTCGACTTATAATAGAATCAATGAATGCTTGCTGAGCAAAACCGGTGGATTGAATTTTTGCGATAATAAACTGTATTATCTTGCTGTTCCTCCAAAATTTTACATGGACATATTTAACAATCTGGCAAAGTCAGGATTGACATTATCATGCAGCCCCAAATCAGGTTGGACAAGGATACTTGTTGAGAAGCCATTTGGCAGAGATATCAGCACAGCTGCAAAGCTGGACCAGATGCTTGGCAAACTTTTTATGGAAAAACAGATATTCAGAATAGACCATTATCTTGCTAAAGACACAATAAGGAACATACTATTTTTTAGATTTTCCAATATTATTTTTGAACCGGTCTGGAATAATAAATATATTGAAAAAGTTGAAATAAAACTACTTGAGGATCTGGACATAGGCACGAGAGGATCATTCTACGATAATATCGGCGCTCTGCGGGATGTAGGCCAAAATCATATCCTTCAGATGTTGGCACTGGTGGCTATGGAAAATCCTAAAGGTCATAGCGCGGAAAAGATCAGGAATGGGAGAATAAAAGTCCTTACATCTCTTGTAAATATGGATAGACCCGAGGATATTGAAAAAAAGATAATCAGGGGTCAGTATAATGGTTACAGGGAGCATAAAGATGTAGACACGGGCTCGATGACAGAGACATATTTTAATATAAAAGCATTTATTTCAAATAAAAGATGGAAAGGTGTCC
>CAYRTF010000096.1:2096-6406 GCA_964427165.1 uncultured Actinomycetota bacterium
AAGTGGGAAAGCTCTTGATAGCAAAAATACTGAAATAGTAATATATTTTCACAATATTACAGACTGTCTCTGTCCGAAAGAATATAAAAATCTTAAGCACCAAAATATATTAAATATTAAAATTTTTCCAAAAGAAGGAATATTTATAAGGTTCTGGGCGAAAAAACCCGGGCTCTATACTGATCTTGAACCAAGAGATATGGAATTTGAATATAAAACGTCTGAGAATAAAGGTACCGATGAATATGAAAAAGTGCTGCTTGATTGTATGAGGGGCGACCAGACATTATTTACAAGCACTGAAGAAGTCAAACTGGCCTGGAGATACATCACTCCAATACTTAAAAACTGGTCCGGTACGAAACTTCATATATATGAAAAGAGCAGCTCTGTACCAATAATCAATAGAAATGGGGAGTTTCATGAATGATTTTAAAAAAATTGAAAGACTATCAAGGCTGATAAGATACTATATACTTGTTTCTACGACCAGTGCAGGATCAGGGCATCCTACATCTTCCCTTTCTGCCGTTGAACTAATGTCCACACTCTTCTTCGGAGGATTTTTTAGATTTGATCCCAATAAGCCAGATCATATTAATAATGACAGGCTTATCTTCTCAAAGGGCCATGCCTCTCCCCTCCTGTATTCACTCTGGGCCGCAGCTGGCGCAGTTGAAGAAAGCCAGTTATTGACTCTAAGGGATTTCAACAGTGATCTTGAGGGACACCCTACCCCAAGATTTAAATATGCCGAAGCTTCTACGGGGTCGCTTGGGCAAGGTCTTTCTATTGGGCTCGGAATGGCGCTATCAGCAAAATATATTGATAAATTACCATATAGGACCTATGTGCTTCTTGGAGATAGTGAAATGGCTGAAGGTTCGCAATGGGAAGCAATGCAACTGGCTTCATATTATAAATTAGGAAACCTGACAGCAATTCTTGATCTAAACAGGCTGGGCCAAAGAGGCGAGACTATGCTGGGCCGTAATTCTTCTGGATATGAAGAAAGGATCAAAGCTTTTGGATGGAATACAATAGTGATAAACGGTCACAGTATTGAAGAAATAGATAAAGCCTATAATGAAGCGGTAGAAAGAGATGATATGCCCACAATGATAATAGCAGATACGGTTAAGGGGAAAGGCGTCAGCTTCATCGAGGATATTAATGGATGGCATGGGAAACCCCTTTCCGAGGAACAGAAAGACAAGGCCCTTATTGAATTAGGCACAGTAGATAAAGATCTTATTGGAGAACTTGTCCTTCCGGCCAATATAGAAAAAAAAGAATATGTATCCAGGTCAGCAGGCAGCAGCTACAAACCTGGCGGCAGTTCTTATAAGATAGGGGACCCTGAGTCTACCAGGGAAGCATATGGAAAAGCACTTATAAAAATATATGAAGATTTTCCGGAGATAGTCGTCCTTGATGCTGAAGTCAGTAATTCTACATATGCAAAGATATTCGGTGATAATTTCCCTAAAAAGTTTTTTGAGATGTTTATAGCGGAACAAAATATGGTAGGAGCGGCACTGGGGCTATCCTTAAGGGGAAAGATACCGTTTATATCGACATTTGCTGCATTTTTTAGCAGAGCATTTGACCAGATAAGGATGAGCCAATACTCAAATACTAATATTAAATTTTCCGGCTCCCATTCTGGAGTATCCATAGGACCCGATGGTGCGTCACAGATGGGTCTGGAAGATATTGCGATGTTTCGTACCTTAACCGGTTGTTCTGTCTTTTATCCATGCGATGCTGTATCAACAGAGGCGCTTGTTAGACTTTCTGCATCGTTTAAAGGTAATTCATATATAAGGACCACAAGAATGAATACTCCTGTTGTATACAGCAATAAAGAATCATTTAAAATAGGTGGCAGCAAGATCCTCAGGGAGGACAGTAGTGACATTATTACTGTGTGCGCAGCTGGCATTACGCTTCATGAAGCATTAAAAGCATATGAGGAATTACTAAAAGAAAATGTTCATATTAAAATAATAGATACTTATAGCATAAAACCAATTGATGAAAAAACAATAAAGGATGCTTCTTTAAAATCAAAAGCAGTGATCACAGTTGAGGACCATTTTCCTGAAGGAGGACTCGGAGAAGCTGTATGCAGTATCGAAGGTGTTGAATGTCCGGTGTATATTATGGCTGTAAGAAAGATGCCAAGAAGCGGAACCCCGGAGCAACTGTTAAATTATGAAAGCATATCAAAAGAAGCTATAATTAAAAAGGTCAGGGAAATTGCAGGTATCTGACTATATTTATAACCATTGTATTTAAAGGAAGGTGGTCATCATTAAGATTTTTATTGACTCAAGTAAATTGGGGGAGATCAGCCAGGCATATGATTACGGACTTCTTGATGGAGTAACGACTAATCCCTCTCTTATAAGGGCCGCTGTTGACGAGGAAAAAATAAAAGGTGGAAGTATTGACATTGAAAACTATATTAAAGAGATCCTTTTACTTACCAGGGGTTTGCCTGTAAGTCTTGAAGTCATAGGGACCGATTCTGAAAAAATGATCGATGAAGGTAGAAGGATTTATAAGCTATTTAATCCTATTGCAGGAAATGTTTATGTAAAAATACCAGTTAACCCTTCAACCGAGAGGAAGAGCAGTAATAATTTTGATGGGCTTAAAGCTATCAGGACACTATCGGGAGAAGGCATCCCTATCAACTGTACCCTCATTTTTACACCCGAACAAGCATTAATGGCTGCAAAGGCAGGAGCATCTCTTGTTTCCCCCTTTGCCGGGAGGATCGATGATCTGATACGTTCGGAAAATAATCTTGAATTTAAAAAAACTGATTATTTCCCGGCTTACGGAGAGGAAAAGGATGGAGGTATCCTTGAAGACAATGGAATAATTTCAGGTATCGACCTGGTGTCCCAGATAAGGGAAATATTCGATAATTACGGCATATCGGAGACAAAAGTCCTTGCAGCGAGCATAAGAAATGCACGTCAGGCCAGGGAAGCAGCACTGGCCGGTGCGGATATTGCAACACTTCCGGTGAGCGTAATCGAAGAGCTTTTGATCCACCCCAAGACCATTGAGGGGATGAAGGGATTTATTAAGGATATTGTTCCAGAATACAGGGACCTCCTAAACCGGAAGAAGTGATTCGACCTTTTATTGAAGGTTCATTTAATACTGGAGCTATCATGCAAATATTGCACAACTCTAACAGGAAGGTACTTGACGCCAAAGCGTCAGACTTCTTTGCATATCATACAAAAAATATACTCAATAAGAAGGACACTGTGCTCTGGGCTATGCCTGGCGGTAGGAGTGTTTCGGGCATATTTAAATTATTGGCTAACAGGGATGACATACCATGGGAAAAAATACATCTCTTTATGGTCGATGAAAGACTTGTCCCTGCAGGTGACATAGAGAGCAATTACAGGCTGTTAGATGAAAACCTGACAGGCGACTTAGTAAAAAAAGGTAAAATAACGGCCGGCAATATTCATCCTTTCATTTTTAAGCCTGGAGATGCTGATCAGGGATCTGGTGGATATGAAGAAGAACTTAAGAGATTCGGAAACCATTTTGATATTATCCTTTTAAGTTCCGGAGAAGATTGTCATATAGCGGGCATCTATCCGGGCCATCATTCTGTAGAAAACAAATATGAATATTTTTTTACGATGGATGACTCTCCCAAGCCCCCAAAAGACAGAATGAGCAGCTCCAGGACCCTTTTACTAAAAACCATGGCTGCAGTGCTTCTTTTCTATGGACATTCCAAGAAATGTGCATTTGCTGATTTCATGGACAATAGTATTGATGAGACCGCATGTCCTGCAAAAATTGTTGCAAAAATAAATAATAGCCTTATTTTGACTGATCAAAAGAAATGATGAATGATAAAACCGAAAATATCTTAAAATATGAAAAAAGTCCGTATCTGCTGCAACATGCAGGCAATCCCGTAAACTGGATGCCCTGGGGCAAAGAGGCCTTCAGGCTTGCCCAAAAGCAGGATAAGCCTATTTTTCTTTCAATCGGGTATTCAACATGCCATTGGTGCCATGTGATGGAAAAAGAATCATTTGAAGATATAGATGTTGCCGACCTGATGAATAAGACTTTTATTAATATAAAAGTTGACCGCGAGGAAAGACCTGATATTGATAAAGTATATTAATAAATATTTCATTCCGAATAAAATAGTGATCTACAAGTCAGGGGATCAAGATTTTAGCCGGGCCATCGGGCTCAAAGCATTTATCGATGAACTGCACCCGATAAACAATAAGCCAACTGCATATATCTGT
>CAYRTF010000097.1:0-6332 GCA_964427165.1 uncultured Actinomycetota bacterium
CTATGAGATAGATAATTAATAAATATGAATAAGCAGATCCGGAGGATAGATGCTGGACGAACAAAGAAGCAAATATGACGATCTTTTAAAAAAATTGATCTATCTACGGGATTGTCTTTGAAATAGATAAAAAGTCAAGCCTACTCAGAAAACTGCATACCAGTACCACTGTTCCGGGGTTCTGGGATGACCAGGAAAAGGCCCAGAAGGTGACACGGGAAATAACAGGTCTTAAAGATATTATCGATTCTGTTAAAAGTATTGAAAGAAAGCTCGAAGACGCGGAAGCGGCACTGGAAATGCTTGATGGTGAAGACGACCCGGCGCTGGCAGGAGAGCTGGATGAGAATCTTAAGCATTCCTTAAAAGATCTTGAAGAACTGGAAGAAAAAGCAATGCTCGGCCAGGAATATGACAGTTATCCTGCAGTGGTCACGATCCACCCGGGAGCAGGGGGGACAGAATCTGCTGATTGGGCCGAGATGCTTTTTAGAATGTACAGCAGGTGGATGGAAAAAAGGAAGTATACCTTCCGGATCACTGACCGGCAGGCCGGTGATGAAGCAGGAATTAAAAGCATTACATTCACTGTCTCAGGAAAAAATGCTTTCGGACTGCTTAAAAGTGAGAAAGGAATACACAGGCTGGTAAGGATATCTCCATTCGATTCTTCAAAAAGAAGGCATACCTCCTTTGCGTCTGTTGATGTGATACCGCTTATTGAAAATGATATTGATATAAAGATCAATAAGGAAGATCTGAGGATAGATACATACAGGTCCAGCGGGGCGGGAGGCCAGCATGTAAATGTCACTGATTCTGCGGTAAGGATAACCCATATACCATCCGGAACGATCGTGCAGTGCCAGGATGAGAGATCGCAGCTTCTTAACCGGCAGACAGCCATGCAGATACTCGGTTCAAAACTGTTTGAACTGGAGCAGAAAAAGAACCGGGAAGAGATCGAGAAACTCCAGGGAGAGAAAAAAGAGATAGGATGGGGCAATCAGATAAGAAGCTATGTGATGATGCCGTATCAGCTGGTAAAGGATCACCGGAGCCAGGTAGAGATAGGCGATGTCAACTCCGTGCTTGACGGCAATATCGATCCATTCATCAGGGGATTTCTTGAAAAAATATTAGCCAGAGAGTAAACTCTAAATAATTAAAAAACTCTTCATGATTAAAACATAGTATTAAGGTATACTTTAGCCTTATGAAAATGATCGAATTTAAAAATGTCAGCAAGATATATGATAATGATACCGTTGCATTGAAAGATATTGACCTCAATGTCGATAAGGGAGAATTTGTTTTTATGGTGGGCCCCAGCGGTTCCGGGAAATCGACCTTCATAAAACTCCTTATAAAGGAGATAGATGAGACAAAGGGCAATATATTCATTGCAGGCAGGAATATCTGTAATCTAAAGAACAGCAGGATACCACAATTAAGGCGCAATATTGGATGTGTGTTCCAGGATTTTAAACTGCTTCCCAATAAAACTGCTTTTGAGAATGTAGCATTCGCACTGGAAGTCATAGGCAGGCCGGGTTATGAGATCAAGGTACAGGTGCCGCAGGTATTGAAACTTGTAGGTCTTCATGCCAGGGATAGTGCCTACCCGCATCAACTTTCGGGGGGAGAACAGCAGAGGATATCCATAGCAAGGGCATTTGTGAACCGGCCACCCATACTTTTGGCTGACGAACCCACAGGAAACCTTGATCCTGCGACTTCGGAGGGGATAATGAAGATACTTTCCAGGATAAACCTCACAGGGACCACGGTTATCATGGCCACACATGATAGGAGTATAGTGAATTCCATGAGGAGAAGGGTGGTCGAGCTGGAAGAAGGAGAGATCATAAGGGATCAAAAGAGAGGGGTTTACGGGGATTAATCATGGTCAGACCCAAATATTTTTTTAGTGAGACTTTTATAAGTTTTAGAAGAAATTTTTTGATGGGATTTACTGCTATAACTACTGTAGCAATAACACTTTTTATCGTTGGTTTTTTTGCAGTACTGGTTTTTGACATACAGAGCATAATCAATTCTGTCAAGGGACAGGTAGAGCTTGCAGTATATCTTCAAGATAATATTTCCCCACAATTAAATGACTATATCGAAACCGAGGTTAATAGCTGGGAAGAGACAGATGAAGTAAAATACATCTCAAAAGAACAGGCTCTTGAGCGATTTAAGGAACAGAATGAGGGAAGCGACATATTAAAGGAGATCCAGGGTAATCCGCTTCCTGCTTCATTTGAAATAACCTTGAATGATCCTGAAAAGGTAGAACTTGTAGCTCTCCGGTTCCTGGATAAGGATGGAAACTACATTGAAGGTGTTGACGATGTTGTATATGGACAGACTTATGTCAGAAGGCTTTTTTCCATCACTGCAATAATCGGCACCATAGCATTTATTATTATAATCGTTCTTTTGCTTGCAACCATTGTTCTTATCTTTAATACTATAAGACTTTCCATATATGCGAGAAGAAAAGAGATCGAGGTGATGAAACTGGTTGGTGCATCCAACTGGTTCGTCCGCATACCATTCCTTTTTGAGGGTTTTTTCGAAGGCTTTATGGGAAGTGTAATATCAGTAGCGCTCCTCTATCTGCTGGGAAATTTTCTCCTTATTAGAGGAGAACGGGTAATAGTCGATACCATGAGGATAAAGGAACTTGCCATACTTGGAAGCGGACATATTATAATATATGTATATATCGGACTTATAGTTTTGGGAGGATTGCTCGGGATCATCAGCAGTGATATAGCGCTTAGAAAGTATATAAAGATTTAGGAGCCTGTCCAAAAATTGGGTTCAGGCTTGCGGGCTGATATTTTTAAATAGAACAAGCTGAGATCCAGTTTCCGAACAGGTTCCTTGAGCATTTTATATTTACAATAATGAGAAAAGCAATAATAAAAATCATAATCTTGTTTACAGGTCTTCTTGTTTTATTTTCAGTACTCAATATGTCTTCAGCTCCGGGGCAGCTCCAGGGGCAGTCGCTGGAAGAAGAACTTCAGAGAATAAAAGAAGAAAGGGAAGAAGCCCAGAAAAAGATCGATGAGGTAAAAAAGACCGAGCGGCACTATATGAGCGAGGTCTCAAAAGTGGAAGAGCAGCTTATTGGCGCGCTTTCCGAACTTGATGGATTCAATGCCCGGCTTGCTGATGCTAAAAGTATTGTAGACAGGACCACTATTGAACTGGTCCTTAAGGAGGAAGAGCTAAACAAGATAGAGGATGAACTTTCTGAGAAGATCTTGATCCTTAATGACCGTATTGCCGAGATCTACAAGAATGGCAATAATAATGTCCTTGAAGTACTGCTCAAGGCGGAAAACTTCATAGAGTTTATTTCCAGGATGAAACTGATGAACCTTTTTGCCCAGCAGGACACAGATAATGTCCTTGATATCAAGGAAAAAAGGAATGCAACGCTCGGGATAAAAAAATCCATAATAGAACTACGGGAACAGCAGAAAGAACATAGGGAAAAGATCGAAAGGCTTGTGGTGCAGTCAGAAGCAAAAACTGCAGAGATCGAGGGTCTCTATGGTGAGAAGAAAGACCTGCTTTACCAGACAAGAGCAAATAAAAACGCCCTCATAGCCATGGAAAAGGAGCTCGAAATAAGGGAAGCGGAGGTAACAAGGATACTTGAGAGCTATAAATACGGGACAGCTCCTTCAGGTAAATTCATGTGGCCGGTTGCCGGGAGTGTGAGATCAGGGTTTGGCTGGAGGATCCATCCTATATTTGGTACAAGAAGATTCCACACAGGTATCGACCTTACTGCATCCCACGGAACCCTGGTAAAAGCCGCTGATGGCGGACAGGTGATCCAGGCAGGTTATTCCGGGGGATATGGATATACTATCCTGCTGTACCACGGTGGCGGTTTTGCCACGAGGTATGCACATCTTTCCAGCATCCGTTGTGCGGTAGGACAGTTTGTAGCCAGGGGACAGGTCATAGGCCTGGTGGGTTCTACCGGTTGGACCACCGGTCCCCATCTTCATTTTGAGATCAGGATAAATGGCGAGGCTCAGAATCCTCTTCAATATCTGGAATAATAAGAAATCATATATAGGGAATTATTGGTGATAGAATGAAAAAGATAATAATACAAGTACTCGTATCTATTGTAGTGATAATTTTTGTCTTTACTGCGGGATTGTGGGCAGGTTTCAGCTTTAATTCCATAAAAAAGTATTTCTTGAGTTCAAATAGCGACAGCAGTGATATAAATAGTACACAGGAGGAAAAACAGGGCCTGCTTGATGGGATCTCGGAAACTATTAAAAACCATTTCAGCCTGACACCATTTGAAGAAGCATTTGATTATATTAGCAATGATTCTCTTACTGCTTTTCAGGAGCAGGAACTTATGCAGGCTGCAATAGAAGGTATGCTTACTCTTTTAGATGACAGGCATGCTGACTATTTCACTATAGATGAATATGAAAAAATAACAGAATCCTACAGCGGTACGATGAGTGGGATAGGCATAATAGTCACACAGGACGATGAAGGCAGGATAATAGTGGTAAAACCACTTCCCGATACACCTGCCGGTAGTGCTGGAATAAGGGAAGGTGACCATATAATCGCTGTAAACGGGCAGGATGTATCAGAGATGGTCCTTGAAAATGTGGTGACACTCATAAAAGGTAAAGAGGGGACAAGCGTTGACATTACATTCTATCGTCCGGACGAAAATAAGACATTTGAGATAACACTTGTGAGAGCACGCTTCTATGTACCGAATCTTTTTTCAGAAATGATAGAAGACGATATAGCATATATCCAGTATATCGGGTTCCAGGACGGGGGAGCAGGGCTTTTGGAATCAGAAATAGAAAAACTTACCAGTGAGGGAGCAAAAGCAGTAATATTTGATCTAAGAAATAATCTGGGAGGCACACTTGATGATGCAATAGCGGTTTGCGACTTGTTCATGGACAGCGGTGCAATTGTTACAGTAAGAGGGAGGACGGATAGTAAGGAAAGGGTGGATGAATATTTTGCGAAAAAGGGAAAATATACTGAGATACCGCTTATAGTCCTTATAAATGGGTTTTCAGCCAGCGCCTCGGAGCTTGTCGCCGGAGCCCTGAAGGATAATGACAGGGCACTCCTGGTGGGAGAGACAAGTTTTGGAAAAGGTACAGTACAGGTGATCCATGAATTGTCAGATGGATCTGGACTTAAGTTTACTACTGCAAAGTATTTCCTGCCTTCCGGGGTCTCGATAGATGGTGTCGGGGTTCTTCCTGATATCGAAGTGATATTGACAGCTGAGGACACAGAGGATCTTCAATTAAACAAAGCCATTGAAGAAATAAAGAAGATGGCAAGCGGACAATAAAGATGATATTGGACGGAATAAATTGAGCAAACCTAAAAAGAAGAAAAAACAGGATCCGGATGGAAGAAGGCTTGTTGCCCAGAACAAGAAAGCAAGGTGGGATTTTTCAATACTTGATAGTTTTGAAGCCGGTATTGTGCTCTGGGGAAGCGAAGTTAAATCTGTAAGGGATCATAGAGTTAATCTTAAGGATAGCTTTGCCCGGATAAAAAATAATGAACTTTACAGCTACAATATACATATTTCCCCTTATGCCAATAGCAGGGTAGAGGACCTTGACCCAAGAAGACCAAGAAAGCTTCTGATGCACCGCAAGCAGATCGACCGGCTCCAGGGAAAACTTACAGACAAAAGTCTTACGCTTGTACCGCTTAAGATGTATTTTTCAAAAAATGTCGTCAAAATCGAGATAGCGCTTGCAAAAGGCAAAAATAAAGGCGATAAGCGCAGGAGCATCATCGACAGGGAACATGATCTCGAAATTAAAAAGGCTTTGAAAAATAGCCGGATTTAGTATAATATATGCCTGCCTCGAAGAATTTACACCCTTTTTTGGGGGCGACCTGGTTTCGACGGGGATAGGTTGAGCCTGGATGGCAAGCCGAGTATCAGAACTCGTAAATAACTGAAACATAAACATAAACGCTGACAATAGCGAATATGCTCTAGCAGCCTAGTTTAGGCTGCTACGTCTACGGAGGTTTTCCTGCAGCTTCCAGTGGGCGACGGTTAGCAGGATACTCTGTATAAAGGGTCTGCTATTATACAGGGGAAACTTTTGCGGGCTGGCCGATACGGACCCTGTCTATAGGGGGCGTCAAGGCGAGATTTAAATTATAGACTAAGCTTGTAGAAGTTCTGGTGGCAATATCTTCGGACGCGGGTTCGATTCCCGCCGCCTCCACCATGAAGTTAACGCTGGATGCTAGATAGCCTGATA
>CAYRTF010000098.1:0-4425 GCA_964427165.1 uncultured Actinomycetota bacterium
CATAATAGCTTATGACAAAACCAGAAAGAGCCTCATCATCTTTTAAGCGGGCTTTATTCTCAATAATAAAATTATTAACAAGTGCAAGCGCACCTCCCCTATAAGTGAAAAGGCCGAGAGCGGTTGTTTTTTCATCACTTCTCACGCCAATAAAATCCCATGCGTCTTTAGTATCAAATATTATTCTCTGTCTTTCGTGAAGCTTGTTTATGCTGTCTATCTTTCCTTTTATTTCTAAAGCTTCTTCAAACTTCATATTTCTGGAAAATTCTTTCATCTGGCGGTCAAGCTCGGGCACGATAGTATTATCCCTGCCTCTTAGAAAAGCTTTTATATATTCTATGTTTTTTCTGTACTCCTCCATGGATACATTTCCGGTGCATGGCGCATCACATAATCCGATATGGTGATTTAAGCAGGGAGGATTGCTGGTTTTACCAGGTTTTGCTTTTCTGCAGTCCCGTACCTTGAATATTTTTCTCATATGCTCCAGTGTATTCCTTGCAGCGCTGACATCAGTATATGGTCCAAAATATTTTGCTTTCCTGATATTTCTGTTTCTTGTAAGAAATACGCGGGGATATGCTTCCTCCGTTACCGCTATAAAAGGGAAGGATTTATCATCCTTCAGATCAATATTATATATTGGCCTGTTTTTCTTGATCAGGTTTCCTTCAAGTATCAATGCTTCGGCTTCATTTCCGGTAGTAATATAATCCACGGACCTTATCTGTTGAATAAAATCAGGAGGTTTCATATAAAGGAAGTGCCTGCTTTTTTCAGAGAAATAACTTCTTACCCTATTATAAATATTTTTTGCCTTACCTATATATATTATTTTATTTCCTGAATTCTTGAATATATATACGCCGGGTTTCTTTGGGAGTATATTAAGGAAATCCCTGGAATATGATCCTCTTTTTTTTATACTGGTTTTCATTTTCTAGACCCTGAGGATATTGCCATCAAGACTTTGCTTTAAAAATTTTCCTGTATATGATTTTACAGTTGCAGCTATATCTTCCGGGGTGCCCGTGGCGACTATCCGCCCGCCTTTATTGCCTCCCTCTGGACCAAGGTCTATTATGTGATCGGCAGTTTTTATTACTTCCATATTGTGCTCTATTACGAGTACGGTATTCCCTGCATCAACAAGGCGGTTCAGGATCTTCAATAATTTGCTTATATCATCAAAATGCAGACCGGTTGTGGGCTCATCCAGCAAATAAAGAGTGTTCCCCGTGCTTCTCTTTGATAATTCAGTAGAGAGCTTGACTCTTTGGGCCTCTCCGCCTGAAAGAGTCGTGGATGATTGTCCCAGTTTTATATATCCAAGCCCTACATCATTTATTAATTGCAGCTTATTTTTGATCCTTGGTATATTTTTAAAAAAATCCAGTCCTTCTTCAACCGTCATCTCCAGCACATCATCTATGTTTTTGCCTTTGTATCTTATTTCAAGGGTATCACGGTTAAATCTTTTCCCCTTGCATATCTCACAGGGCACATAAACATCCGGCAAAAAGTGCATCTCTATCTTTATCATACCATCCCCATTGCAGGACTCACACCTCCCTCCTTTGACATTAAAGCTAAATCTTCCTGGTTTATATCCCCTCAGCTTTGCATCATGCGTCTTTGAGAATAATTCTCTTATATATGTAAACACTCCAGTATAGGTTGAAGGATTTGATCTGGGTGTCCTCCCTATGGGCGCCTGATCGATCACTATGACCTTATCAAGGTTCTCGGTATTATCGATCCCATCATGCGCGCCCGGGCGGAGTCTTGAACGCATTAGTTTATTGGAAAGTGAAGGAAAGAGAACTTCATTTACCAGAGTGCTTTTTCCTGACCCGGATACCCCGGTCACCGCTATCATCTTTCCGAGCTCGATAGAAACATCAATATTATGCAGATTATGCTGTCTTGCTCCCCTGATCAATATGTTTTTACCGCTGCCTTTTCTCCTGCTTGCCGGGATCGGGATATTCTTTTCACCAGTAAGGTATTTTCCGGTTATGGACCCGGAGCAATCATATATATCTTCAAGCCCGCCATTAAACACTATTCTCCCGCCATGAATCCCGGCACCAGGACCGATATCCACTATATGGTCCGCTTCCCTCATCGTTTCTTCATCATGCTCTATAACAATAATAGTATTTCCAAGATCCCTCAATCTTTTCAGGGCACCTATCAACTTTTTATTATCACGCTGGTGAAGCCCGATACTTGGCTCATCAAGTATATAAAGCACTCCGACAAGTCCGGACCCGATCTGCGTTGCCAGTCTTATCCTCTGTGATTCCCCTCCTGAAAGCGTACCGGCTTTTCTATCAAGGGTAAGGTAACCAAGACCTACATCTTTCATAAAGTCCAGACGTTCGATTATTTCCTTTATCAGCCGTCTTCCTATTAGTTTTTCCCTTTCGGAGAGCTTTATTTTATTTAACCAGTCTATATTTTCTTCTATTGTAAGTGAACAAAAATCCGCAATAGAGGTTCCGCTTATTCTAACTGCAAGACTTTCTGGTTTAAGTCTTTTGCCATTACAGCTGCGGCATGGCGTGCCCGCGATCATCTTCTCGATCTTGCTTCTCTGGTGATCTGATTCTGTTTCCAAATACCGGCGGCTAAGATTATTTGCAAGCCCCTCAAACTTAAGAGAGTAGAACCGGATATGCCCTTTATGGTTTCTATACCTTACCTTTATCCTCCTGCCATTAGTTCCGTAAAGTATTACTTTTTGGCTCCCGGGATCCAGATCTTTGAAGGGAACGTTCAGGTCAAAACCATATTCATCTGCAAGACTTTTTATAAGCTGTGAATAATAATTAGAGTAATTCATGTTAAAGAAGGGAATCGCTCCATCCATTATGCTAAGTTCGGGTTTTTCTACTATAAGGCCAGGATCTATTTCTTTGCTTATCCCGAGTCCGCTGCATTCGCGGCAGGCCCCATATGGGCTGTTAAATGAAAACATCCTGGGAGTAAGCTCTTCAAAATCGACTCCGCAATCTACACAGGAAAAATTTTCTGAAAAACTGATGATCTCATCATCATCCAGCAGCTGTATATATACTGTGCCTCCGCTTTCCTTAAGGGATATCTCGATATCTTCAGCCAATCTTTTGTTGATCCCGGGCTTTATTATCAACCTGTCTACCACTATCTCAATATTATGTTTGACGTTCCTGTCAAGATTTAAGTTAAAATCCCTGCCAAGCTCATATATCTCCCCGTCCACTCTAATTCTTAAAAAACCATCTTTTTTAATATTCTCAAAAGTTTTGCTGTATTCACCTTTTCTGCCCCTTATAACCGGTGAAAGTACCTGGAACTTTGTATTACCGGACAATTCCATTATCCTGTCCACTATCTGGTCAACAGTCTGCCTGGCTATTGGTTTTCCACAAATATAGCAATAAGGTATCCCTATCCTTGCATAAAGTACACGAAGATAATCGTATATCTCGGTTATGGTCCCGACTGTAGAGCGTGGATTCTTTGAAACACCTTTTTGGTTTATTGATACTGCAGGGGAAAGACCTTCTATCAGGTCCACATCCGGTTTATCCATCTGTCCAAGGAACTGGCGCGCATAGGATGATAGAGATTCCACATATCTTCTTTGCCCTTCTGCATAGATCGTATCAAAAGCCAGTGATGACTTGCCTGAACCGCTTACCCCGGTAAAAACTATGAACTTATTCCTGGGTATCCTTAAATTTATATTTTTAAGGTTATGCTCTCTTGCGCCTTTTATGTATATTTCTTCTTTCATTGCCTATTCCCGCAGTCTCAATATTCGTGATCTTTTTTATTCTTTTTATTTCATCCCTTATGCTTGCTGCTTTTTCAAAGTTAAGATCCCTGGCTTCAATATACATCTCCTCCTCCAGCCCAGATAATACATTGGGTATACTTGACAGGTCCATCTCCATAATGCTATTTTCTGACAATTTTTTTTCAGGTCCTGCCCTGGCAGTAGCCTTATTGTCTTTTGCCCCTCTTTTTATCCCGCTTGAATATAGTATATCTGAGATCGTCTTATTGATCGTCTGGGGAACTATATTATTTTCAAGATTAAATCTTGTCTGGATCTCTCTTCTCCGTTCAGTCTCATTTATTGCATTACCCATTGATTTAGTAATGGCATCGGCATACATGATCACTTTGCCGTTTACATTTCTTGCCGCCCTCCCAATAGTCTGGACAAGTGATATTTCAGATCTTAAAAATCCTTCTTTATCAGCATCAAGTATGGCCACAAGTGAGACTTCGGGAAGGTCAAGCCCTTCCCTGAGGAGATTTATCCCAACAAGCACATCGAATTCCCCGGACCTCAGGTCGCGGAGGATCTCGATTCTTTCAAGTGTATCTATGTTAGAGTGCAGATACCTGACTTTTATCTTATGTCCG
>CAYRTF010000098.1:4435-6324 GCA_964427165.1 uncultured Actinomycetota bacterium
TTTTTAGTCAGCGTTGTAATGAGCACTCTTTCACCATTTTTTACTATTTTCCTTATCTCGGAAATAAGGTCGTCTATCTGCCCCTTTGAAGGTCTGACCGTCACTTCAGGATCAATAAGCCCTGTGGGTCTTATTATCTGTTCTGTTATCCTGCCGCTTTTCTCTCTTTCATATGGTCCTGGAGTAGCAGATGTAAAAATTACTCTTTGAACCTTTTCTTCAAATTCCTGAAATTTCAATGGACGGTTATCAAGAGCGGAGGGAAGTCTGAAGCCAAAGTCAACAAGTGTCTGCTTGCGGGAACGGTCACCTTCATACATCCCCCGTATCTGAGGTACACCAATATGTGACTCATCCAATACAGTAAGAAAATCGTCGGGGAAAAAGTCGAGAAGCGTATTAGGCGCTTCACCGGGTTTTTTACCTAATATATGGCGCGAATAATTTTCAATGCCGCCGCAAAAACCCAGCTCTGCGATCATTTCCATATCATATCTTGTCCTGGATTCTATCCTTTGAGCCTCCAGGAGTTTTCCTTCTCCCCTGAAAAAATTAATTCTTTCTTCAAGTTCTTCTTCTATGGTTACCAATGCTCTCTCAACCCATTCTGCAGTAACAAGGAAATGGGTAGCCGGTGAAATGATATAAATATCCTTATTTTCAAATATTTCACCTGAAACAGGATCAAATTCTTCCATTCTTTCAATATCGTCCCCAAATAATTGTATTCTTACCGCCCTGTCCTGATAAGCAGGGTATACTTCGATGGTATCACCCTTGACCCTGAATTTTCCGTTTGAGAACTCGTACTCATTTCTTTCATAACGGATATTGACAAGCTTTCCAATAAGTCTCTCCCTGTTAAAATCCTCACCTTTTCTAAGTACTATCCTTTGTTTTGCATATTCAGAAGGTGACCCCAGGCCATATATGCATGAGACACTTGCAACAACGATAACATCATCCCGGGTATAAAGTGAATTAGTTGTAGAAAGTCTTAACTTTTCAATTTCTTCATTAATAGAAGTGTCTTTTTCTATATACATATCCTTACCGGGAAGATAAGCTTCCGGCTGATAGTAATCATAGTAGCTGACAAAATACTCTACCGCATTATCCGGGAAAAACTCTTTGAATTCAGTACATAGCTGGGCAGCCAGTGTTTTGTTGGGAGCAAGCACAAGAGTAGGAAGCTGAATATTGTTTATCGTATTAGCAATGGAATAAGTCTTTCCGGACCCGGTAACCCCCAGCAGACTCTGGAATTTACACCCTTCCCTCAGGCCCTCTGTTAATTCATCGATCGCGCTGCCCTGATCACCCTGCGGAGAATAATTAGATACTAGCTTAAATGTCTTCTTTTCCATTCTTTTTTTCGACCGCTTTAAAAATATCCAGTGTTTTCTTTTTTAAATCTTCTATTCGACTGTTATTAATGATCCTGAAATCTACTCTGCTTTCATTTATTTTTATATGCTGGCCCTCTATTCTTAATTCTATCTCATTATCATTTAAATTTTTATTTTTTAAAAAAGTTTTTCTCCGGTTCTTGTCTGCATCCACCAGTACGATAAAATCACACAGTAGATCTAATTTTGCATCAAACAATACAGCAGCATCTATTATGATATAATTATTATCCTTGTCTGACTTGATCATTCTCCTGATCTCCCTCCTGATGAGGGGGAACATCAATCTGTTTAGCTTGCCTAATTCAATTTGATCTGAAAATACTATTTTAGCAAGTCTCCCATAAAGAATATTTCTATTATCATCAATAATATCCGGGCCAAAAGTTTTTTTAAGATCTGCTCTTATGCCGATGTTTTTTTTATATATATCTTTCGCAATATCATCTACGTCAAGCACTCTTATCCTGTCTCCTGCTT
>CAYRTF010000099.1:0-6296 GCA_964427165.1 uncultured Actinomycetota bacterium
CCCTATGATGAAACAAGGGTTATGAAAAATATAGTAAAACAGGGAGAGAATACTATTAAGGCCCACCTGGAGCATTTAAAGAACCATGGAGAAACAGGATTCCTAAAACAGGCGACAGATTATCTTGAAAAAAATGGGATTGAGAATCCGCTTGAGAAGGAAGTTAAAGCGGATCGGGCTTCGGGAACAGAAGCAGGCGGAGATAAGCTGCCCTGTGGCTGTCCTGGTTCCAAGGTCATGGATCTAAGGGAGGACAATAAGACTGATACAGTTAGTGAAGATGCAGGTATAAAACAAAAAACCGAATTAAGGCAGTGGCCCGTCCAGATCCACCTTGTCCCGGTCAATGCCCCATATTTTGATGGTGCGGATCTTCTGATAGCGGCGGACTGCGTACCGTTTGCGCATGCTAATTTTCACAGTGACCTTCTTAAGGGGAAGATACTCCTGGTCGGCTGTCCCAAGCTTGATGATGCAGGATTTTATAAGGATAAGATAACAGAGATACTTAAGGAAAATGATATAAGATCTGTGACTATTGCACACATGGAGGTACCATGCTGCTTTGGACTGGTAAAACTTGTAAATGAGGCACTGGCAGATGCTGGCAAAGATATTCCCCTGGATGGTATAACAGTTATGGTAGATGGAGAAACCCGGGAAGACTAAAGATAAGAACAGGGCTAGTCTGGCAGTTACTATTATATGGACATTGATATACCGGGAGATCAGAAAGATAAATAAACTGCAGATGTTGCCTGTAGAAGTTCAGGAAGTTTAATTTATCCTTATAAAATGATATCCGCTGTTTGAAAAGATCAGGGTGAATTCACCGCTTCTGGTCCGTGAATCAAATTCAGTCTTAAAAGGCTGGTGATTATAGTACATATCAGAGATCAGGAATCCGAAAGTATTTTCCTCTGCAAGACCTACAGGATCCACAAGTTCATAGCTATCTGAATTAGACAGTATCACAAAATTATCATTTTCCAGAAAAATCTTTAATGAACTGCCTTCGAAACCCGGCATCACTGTTATCCAGTAATAATCAGTTATGATCTTTCCTTCGATTCCGTATTCCTCCTTATAATCATAGATCTGCTGGTTCAGTCCCGGGTTCCCGATTGTTTTTTGCTTTTCTATCTGCCTTAGTTTTATTGTATCCCCATAAGCTCCGACCAGGAAAATACTTCCAAGTATTGCAAGGAAGACTAGAAGAAACAGGACACGTCCCGGCCAAAGCCTTATTTTTACTGCAGGTCTGTGCATGGAAAGTCCAGGAAATTTTGACACAAAATATTCTTTTAACTTTCCAAGTTTTAAGATCCTGTACAAATAAGCTGTGCCATATGATGCTGAATAAGCAAGGAAGGGGAAAGATACTATTATATTCCTATCATCATAGCTAAAAAAGAGTCCCCAGATGATTATCGAAGGGATCGTTATACCCAGCGTAAACCACCTTGACCTTCTATTAAAAAGGCTAAAGAGGGACAATGCTATAAGGACAAGGAAAAATACCGGGCTTGCCCTCAGATTTTCAAGACTGTTTGCTAGTCTCTGGACCAGCGTGGCATCGTGATAGATGTCTACCAATAGAAATTTAAGCGTGCTAAAGTCCCTTCCCATGGCAATATCCACAAGTTTTATTATATACCAGTAAAGACCCAGCAATATAATGAGTATATAATTTAAGATTTTCACAACAGCCTTTCCCGGACTGAGGGTTTTACGATTTTTTATCATCAAACAGGTCAGCCATATAACCGAGAATACAAGTATTATAAATCCTGCCTGCTTTGTGGCAGCGGCAGCGGTAGCAAATAATAGTACCACTATATTATTGGATCCAGGGTCATCCGGGTCCGATCTTAAAATTGCATGGAAAGTAATCATAGAGAAAAAAGCAACAGCAAAGTCGACATAGCCTGAATCAATGTAGGGAAGGCTGTATAGAAGTGAAAGAGCCGAAAAGAAAAAGATGGATAAAATAAAAACTGCATTCTTTTTTGTGAGATAAAGGTCATAAAATACAAAAAGTATGGATAAGGCAAAAAGCGGCATGATCGATTTTGCTGCAAACTGAAGTGTATGGTCCTGCATCAATATATAGGATAGGGACCAGTTTGTGGGTATTAGCTGGGGATACAAATACGTAAGGCCGGGGATATCATTCAGGTACCAGTCAATTGCCCAGCGGTTCCAGGAAAATACTGCATCCCAGTGTGTGAAGACACTTCCGGGATTTGAAAAGAAGAAATACAGTGAACCTGCAAGTATAAGCAGGGTGGAGGCCGGAAGAATATTTCGAACAAGGCCCCTGGAACCAGATGGTATTTCGAGGTGTAAAGGCATTTCAATCCTAAGTCTGCCCTTTATTGCCAGAAAAATAAGCAGGATAAGCTCAGCAGCAAGTATGATATAGGCAGAAACCGGAGTATATGATCCGGCTAGAGTCAGGTGATAGACGATCAGGTAATTGACAAAAAGACTGAATGCAAAACTATACAAGATGACCTTTATGGGCGTATTGCCTTTGATCTTTAAGAATTTAAACAATAAATATCCCGGGATAAAGGTCAACTGGAAAAATGATACTACTGCAAATGCTGTCATATTAATCGTCCCCCTGTTCTTCCAATAACCAGTCAATTGTGCTGGTGACTTCACTTATAGGGGTATAATCCGTATTATTCTTTATAACTATTCCAACCAGCTTACAGCCCGAGCTAAGGATGGGACTTCCGCTTTCACCTTCCTTTGCGTGATCAAAACCTTTAAAAAAATTCAGCTTGCGTTCAAAATTTCCGAGCACATATCTTGGCTCAGTATCTTCACTATCTACAATAAGTCCTGCCCTAAGACAGGATAAGGTAAATATCCCATAATCACGGTTGTTCATATAATCAGCTTCGTAGTAAAAAAGTTCAGGATATATCCATTGGCTGCTTGTATTTGATTTAAATTTAAAATCAGTATATTTCATGCCTTCATATTCAATGCAGTGGCCCGCAGTTATAAGGTAGAAATTATCCTTATAGAACATTGAAAAGGCAGTAAAATTTTTATCTCTGCCTTCTGTTTCAGGTACAGCAGAGCCGTAATATACAGTTGTCAGCAGTTTATTCAGATTTCCTGTAAGGATATCATAATCAGAGAGTTGTCTGCTCTGTTCTTCTGCTTCCTCCTCCAGTTGGGCTATCTCTATCTTAAGGTCTTTTATCTCCTTTTCAGCAATACTTAATCTGGTCGAGCAGCCGGTTGCAGCTGCTAGTGAAATAATGAGGAAAGTCAGGGAAAATATTATTATTTGTGTTTTTACAGATATTAAAATCTTCATTTAAATCTAAATATTAAAATGAAACATAAGTATACTATATAAATTCCTTATTATTAATTATTATAGGGATAATTGTCTTGAATTCAGAGGTAAAAAGAATAATTACTAATTTTACTTACACAGTCTAATGTGTTATTCTTTGTGTAAAGGAGGTGCAATATGGCAACGAACCTGGCATTAGATGATAAATTAATTATAGAAGCCCAAAAAGTAGGGAATCATAAGACCAAAAAAGAAGCAGTATCAACAGCCCTGAAAGAATATATTGTGCATAAAAGACAATTAGAAATTGAGAAATTATTTGGTGAGATCGAGTTTGACAAAAACTATGATTATAAAAGGGCAAGAAGCAGATGAAAATATTAGTGGATACTTGTGTGTGGTCCGCTGTACTGCGCTATAAGAACCCTGATACCAAAACTACAGAAAGATTAAAAGATTTTATTACCGATGGACTGGTAACCATTATTGGTCCTATAAGACAGGAGTTACTATCAGGAATATCAAGCATCAGACTATTTAATAGCTTAAAAAAATCCCTGGCTCCATTTGAAGATATAAGTTTAAAGACGATGCATTTTGTAAAGGCAGCTGAATTTTCAAACATATGCAGAAATCAGGGAATACAGGGTTCTACAATAGATTATTTGATCTGCTCTGTCAGTCATTTAGAGAATTTAATTATATATACAACCGATAAAGATTTTGAAAACTATAAAAAATTTTTACCAATAAAAATGATAAAGTGAAAAAATCAATATTAAGATTCTGGAAGGAGCATAGAGCATGCTTTTAGCAATTGATGTTGGAAATACCCAGACTGTGATCGGGCTTTTTAAGGCCGATAATATTTTGGCTTCATGGAGGATGGTGACTCCCAGGTTTGAAACTGCCGATGAGATAGCTTCTGCTGTATACGGCTTCCTTCATAATTCCGGATATGATTCAGAGAATATCGGGGAGGTTGTTATTTCCTGCGTTGTCCCCAGAATCCTTGATGAGCTTAATAAGATGAGTCAAAAATATTTTAATTGTGAACCGCTTGTAGTGGATAGCACAATTGATTCTGGCCTCGTCATTAAATATGATTATCCCGCAGAGATCGGGGCGGACAGGATCGCGAATGCTGTGGCTGCCAAAGAGATATATGGTTTTCCTTCTATTGTGGTGGATTTTGGGACTGCCACTACTTTTGATATATTGTCTTCAAAAGGCGAGTACCTGGGCGGAGTTATAGCTCCAGGCATAGAGATATCGTCTGAGGCTCTTTTTAATTATGCGGCCAAACTTTCAAAAGTTGATCTTCACTGGCCGGACAAGGTTATTGGAAAGAATACTTATGATGGTATCCGCTCAGGCATACTTTATGGTTTTCTTGGCCAGATAGACTTCCTGCTGGATAAGATCGTGGAAGAGATAAATATAAAAGGTAAAGATGGTTTTAAACTGAAGGTCATTGCGACAGGCGGACTTGCGGTACTTATGATAGAAAAAAGCAAATGGATAGAGATCCACGATGCGGACCTCACACTGAAGGGACTGAAGATTCTGGTTGATAAAAATAGGTGATCTCAGGTATTGCCGCTTTAGACTTATTATTATATAAAATTACCCTGATAGATAAATTAAGTTAACTCAAATGGAAAAAGACTTCTTAAAACCCCTTATCGGTGATCTAAGAAAACTGGCCTCTGATTATACCAGGCAGTACTGTAATGCAAGAGGGATCCGATACAGGCAGATATCCGGTCTTCCTGATGAAAAGAGTGATCCCCCGATAAGGGATCACCGACTTAAGATAGGGCAGTTGGAGATAGCTAATCCTGTAATAGCAGCTCCTCTTGCGGGAATAAGTGATAATACATATAGGATTTTTGCCAGGTCTTTCGGGTGCGGCCTTACTTTTTCCGAGATGGTGACAAGCTATGGAATTCATCTTGATCACAAAAAAAGCTGCAAGCTTACTGAGATAACTGATTATGAGAGGCCGTGCGCATTGCAGCTTTTTGGTTCTGAACCGGATATTATGGCTGAAGCTGCAAAAAAGATTGAGGTGCAGGCTGATATTATTGATATTAATATGGGGTGCCCTGTGCCAAAGATATTAAAAGCTAAAAGCGGCGGATACCTGATGCAGGATGAAGACAGGGTAGAGGAGATAATATCAAAAATGGCAGGGGTTTTAAAAAAGCCGCTTACAGTCAAGACAAGATTAGGTTGGAACAGGGATAATATAAATATTATACGTATTGCACAAATAGCAGAAAACTCAGGTGCCAGCGCCATTACGATCCACGGAAGGACAGTAAAACAGGGATTTTCCGGAAAAGCTGATTATGAGACGATAAGCGGGGTTAAGAGAAAGGTTGATATTCCGGTAATAGTAAGCGGAGATATCGGGTCGCCCGTGGAGGCTCAAAGGGTCCTTGGAATAACTGATTGCGATGGGGTGATGATAGGAAGGGCCTCAAAGGGGACACTGTGGCTGTTCATGGATATCCTGGCACACTTGGTGATGACAGAGGATTATAAACAGGATGCTGCCGATGATGCTGAACTTTGCTTTCAACCTGCTGATAATTGGAAAAAAGGTTTTGCCAGGCTGTATTTGAGATTTCTTGTAGCGTTTAAGGGAGAGTATAGGGCCGCAAGAGAGTTCCGCAAGCATCTTAGCTGGATCTTTAAGGGAGTCAGGAATATTACGAGAGCCAGAAGAAGGTTTTTTCTGATTGAGAGCATCGATGACGCACTGGAGATAATTGAAAGTATTTAGAATATATTTCTTATATTAACCTTGAAAAATAAATGTGGGTATATCAGTGGCAAGCTGGTGTTTGAAGAAAGAAAAATGATTTTAAACGGTTATTTCCAATTTCTGCTAGCTGATCTAAGAAAATATATGAAAGCTTAATCTTTAAAATATTACTTAACATTCGTAAGTGTTTTTTATCAGGAA
>CAYRTF010000100.1:0-6281 GCA_964427165.1 uncultured Actinomycetota bacterium
GGTCTTACCCCGGCATTGAAAAGATCTGTTTCCAGGTATATCTGGCCGTCAGTAATGGATATTACATTGGTCGGGATATAGGCAGAAATATCGCTCGCCCTGGTCTCTATGACGGGTATGGCCGTAAGCGACCCTCCTCCCATTTTGTCCGAAAGTTTTGCTCCCCTCTCAAGGAGTCTTGAGTGCAGGTAAAAAATATCACCAGGATAGGCTTCCCTCCCCGGTGGCCTCCTGAGGAGCAGTGAGAGCTGCCTGTAGGATACCGCATGTTTTGAGAGATCATCATATACCACAAGGGCATGTTTTCCGCCGTACATGAAGTATTCGCCCAGGGCACACCCGGCATAAGGGGCAATATATTGAAGTGATGCCGGCGCCTGAGCCGGTGCGCTCACAATAATGCTATACTCCATCGCACCCACATCTTCCAGTTTTTCTACAAAACGTGCAATAGTGGAGGTCTTCTGTCCAATAACTACATATATGCAGTAGACATTGGTTTCCTTCTGGTTGATTATAGTGTCGAGAAGTATTGCCGATTTTCCAGTGCTCCTGTCCCCGATCACCAGTTCCCTCTGGCCCCTGCCGATAGGGATCATTGAATCAATGGCCTTAATACCGGTCTGTAAAGGTTCTTTTACCGGCTGCCTGGAGATCACATTGGGTGCAATAAATTCAATGGGCCTGAAGTTTTTTGCCTTTACCGGCCCCTTATTGTCCTGGGGCCTTCCCAAGGGGTCCACTATCCTTCCCACCAGTTCTTCTCCCACAGGGATCTCAAGTATCCTGCCTGTACATTTGACCAGGTCGCCTTCCTGTATCTTTGTAGACTCTCCAAGTATTATGGCTCCTATCTCGTCCTTGTCCAGATTGAGGGCCACGCCATAGACCTTATCGGGAAACTCCAGCATCTCGCCGGCCATCGCTTTGGAAAGCCCTGATATCCTGGCAATTCCATCACCGGCCATGGTGACCTTCCCTACTTCTTCTACCCTGGTCTCTTTCTTATATGTCTTAAGCTCAGTGCTTATAAGGTCAGTGATCCTGTTTGAATTAATTTTTAGCGCCAAATTTTTCACCTCCGAGCTCTATTGATTTTAATTTAGCCCTAATATCCTCGATCTTACTCTTCACGCTAAGGTCCACTATCTTTTCTCCGATCTTTAACACAAGTCCTCCTATTATATCCGGGTCCACTGTATTCCTTATTCTCACATCAAGCCCTGAAGCTCTGTCGACATCTTTCTTTATCTTTGAAATGGTCCCGCTGTCAAGTTCGACCGGGCTCACTACCTCGACATAGACCTGTTTTTTAAAGTCGCTTACAAACCCGGTAAATATATCGTATATACCTTCTATCTCTTCTATGATGTCCGCCATGATAAGTACCGCAAAGGCAGTGCGGATGGAGACAGAGGCACTCTCGCCAAGTACATTTAAAGCCATATTCATCTTAGCAGTCTTGCCCACCGAAGGATCTGTGAGGTATTTCTTCAGGTCGAGATCAGAGATCACCGCCTCCTTCAGGGCCTTGAATTCTGTTTCAAGAAGGTCAACCGTTTTTTCAGCTTTTCCTATGTCCAGTATTGCCCGTGCATAATATCCCGCGCTTACTTCCTCTAATTTCTTTTGCATCCTGCCCACTTATACCTTTCCAAGATCTTTTAAGCTTTCTTCGATAAGCTTTTTGTGGTCCTCCCCGGACAGGCTCTTTGATATCAGCTTCTGTGAAGCAGCAAGCGCGATATCCACCATCTCGTCTTTTACCTCATTTATTGACCTGTCTTTTTCGTTTCTTATCTCTGTAAGGGCATCTTCAAGCATCTGCTTCGATTTCTCGCTTGCCTGATGTTCTATTTCCTCTTTTATCTTTCTGGCCGCTTCTTTTCCTTCATCAATGATCTTTTTTGCCTCGATCCTTGACTCATCTATGCTTTTTTTCTGCTCCTCCAGGTATTTATTGGCCTCCAGGCTTTTCCGGTCAGCATCGTCTATCTTTTCCCTTATCTCTTCCTGCCTTCTGGAGATCATATTATTTACGGGTTTTAGCACAAATTTCCACAATACTATGACCAGTATCACAAAAACTATTATCGACCAGAAGATAGTACTAGTCATCGGATTTAATATCTGAAGTACTTCTTCCAAATTACTCACACCTCTTCCAAATACTATTTTTATTTAAACAGACTTATCTTTTGCCAGCCACCTGGCGATCAGGCTACAAAGATAAGCAAAAAAGCGACTACCAGCGCATAAAGTGCAATGGCTTCCGCAAAAGCTATCCCAATGAACATTGCGGTCTGGATCTGGCCGGCTGCCTCCGGCTGTCTGGCTATACCTTCCAGTGCCTTCCCAACCAGATTACCGATCCCGATTGCGGGTCCGATCGCTCCTATTCCCATTGTAAAACCAGCTGCTATCATCGCTGCTGTTTTCGGATCCATAAAATTCCTCCTAGTCTTAAAGAACTTACCTTTTGTTAAAATATCGGTCAATGCTTTGGTTTTACTGCTTCCCCTATATACATGGCTGAAAGAACCGCAAAAATATAGGCCTGGATAGCAGAAACAAATATCTCAAATAGGTTCATTATCAGGGCAAACGGGACAATAGGTATCGCCAGATAATAACTTTTAAAATAAAGGATCAAACCATAAAGAACAAGAATAATGGTATGTCCGGCCAGCATATTGGCCATAAGCCTGACAAACAGGGAAAAAGGCTTTGCTATCATGCTTATTACCTCTATGGGCGCTACAATAACATACATCCATGAAGGGACCGCCGCAGGCGCCAGGGTCCTCAATAATCCCCTTATCCCATGCTTTCTGATGTTTGTGACCTGGACTATAAAGAAGACGATCAGAGCCAGGGTGACCGGTACTATTGGATTAAGTGTGGGAGTATATGTTCCGGGTATGAGTCCTATCATATTATTTGCGAGCACAAATACAAATATCCCTCCGATAAGCGGGATCCACCGCTCCCCTTCCTTTTTTCCTATCATATTATAGACAAGGTTCCTCTTGATAAAAGTCAAAAGCATTTCTATTACTGCCTGTCTTTTTCCGGGGATCACTTTTGGCTTTAGCGCCAGAAGGATAAAAAGTGTCAGAAATAAAGCTGCTGCCGCAAACATGGACACTGTCAGGTTAGTGATGGATATATCTATTCCAAACACCTCTATTGGAACTATTGTCTCCAGATAAAAATGTTCAAGTACATGCACTATTTTCTCCCGGGTCTATTTAAATAATAACTTCTTCTTTATAAGAAAGGTCTCTACATTTAAAAATATAGCGAAAAACACCACAAAAGAGATGACAAAAGCCATTATATTTACAAAATCCAGCCAGAAGATGAGGTAGAATATAGCTCCAAGAACGGTTATCTTCAGTACAAATGAAAGTATTACAAGCCTTGCTGCTTTCATGGACCCTCTGCGGAATACCCACCGGTAGAAGATAAGTGTAAATACAAATACTATAAATGCCAGAAATGAGCTGATTATTATGGCAATTGAAATTTTAAAGGAAAGTGTAAAATACAGGATCAACGCCAACAGCACAAGGCCAACTAGCATATATATCGATATGTTTCTTATACTGGTCAGCTTCTGGTCTTCTGTCATATACAGGGGCCTGCCTCTGGCCAAATCATAAAATATTTACTAATGACCATCAAGATCCTCTCCAGTCAAAAACCTTAAGGACATAGCCTAAAAAGATTATACTTGAAATAATATTTTTTTCAATTTTTATAAGTGCACTTTTTTGCAGATGACTGTCTTCTAGTGCTCCGCTCCGTGGTGACGGCTTTTACAACTTAAACAAACCGGCAGCCAAACCCTTTTTATGGGGCCGCCGGCCACAAACAGTAGCCCTAGTAATCAAGCCTTATGGATTCCACTCCAGCTTCCTCAAGCATATCTATTGAAAGGGGGTCGGGATAATCCTCCAGATAATATATCTTTCTTATCCCTACATTTATTATCATCTTGGAGCACATCACGCATGGCTGTGTCGTAGAGTAGATCTCGGAACCCTGAATATGGACACCGTGCAGGGCAGCCTGGAGTAATGCATTCTGCTCTGCATGCAGACCCTTGCATATCTCATGGCGCTCGCCTGAGGGTACGCCTAGATCTTCCCTGTAGCAGGTCCCTATTTCCAGGCAGTTTCTCACACCCATGGGGGCACCATTATATCCGGTGGTGAGTATCCTTTTATCTTTTACGATTATTGCCCCGACTTTTCTCCGGAGGCAGGTCGAACGTGTCGCTACCTGCTTTGTGATATTTACAAAATATTCATGCCATGTGGGTCTGGTCATCACCATAATATCAAACCTTAAAAATATTGTATAAATACTTAGATTATACAATAAATACAGCGGTGAATGTAAGGAGTTTATTATATTTTACGGGAGACAAAAACAGACTGATAAAATATATAAAAAATACTTAAAAAAGATATTTATAAATATAGCTTTGTATGATATATTGCTCTGAACTGAAAGTGCTTTTTTCAGTTGACCCTCTTGGGTGGGAGTGCTCCCACCCATAAATTCTTATCGGTCCTCTTCTCTTAACTGTCTCTCACAGCTGGCTTTCTTAACTGGCTATTTCAGCTGGTAAAAGATAAATTTATCCGGGCAAAACCCTGATATTATTTATTTTTACCGGCAGTTTTACTATTGCTCCGGACCACTAGATATTTTAACATCTTTATAAGGGTATAATTACCTTAAACGATGTAAAATAAAAACAATTTTAAAAGTTTTTTGGTTTATATTATGATTTAGGATTATTATGGAAACAATATATATGGGACAAGAAAAATCTTGCATAAGAGGTGCAATAAGAAAGATATCGATCCTGCTGATCGAAGGAAAAGTGGGTGTGCTCCCGACTTCCACCATATACGGACTAAGCTGCAGATACGATAATGCGGATGCGGTCAGAAAGATATATATGATAAAGGAAAGAAAGGCCGGTATGCCGTTCATCGTCCTGATCTCGTCAATATCCCAGCTCGGGCTTCTTGCAGATAAAATAAATGCTGTGGCGGAAAAGCTTATCGGTAAGTACTGGAACACTGAAGGCCCGGAGCCGCTTACGCTGGTCCTTTCAAAAAGCAGTGCCGCAGGCAGTCTTATAACCGGAGGAAGACCCACCATTGCTATAAGGATGGCAGGGCTCAGATCTATACGGAATATAATAGATCTTGCGGGACCGATAGTATCCACAAGCGCTACAATATCCGGTACCATAGCCCAGCCGCGGACAATAGACGAGGTCCCCGGGAAAATAAGGCAGAAGGCAGACTTTGTGGTCGAGTACAGCTCAGGTCTCGGCGGGAGAGAATCGACAATAGTGGATGTCACTGGCGAAGCTCCTCTGCTTATCAGGGAAGGAGCCCTGAACTCTGAGGATGTACTCGGCAGCCTTAAATAGTCTTGACCGGGACACTCCCTTAATGTTTGATCTATTTACTCTTATAATCTATAGCATCAGCCGGGCATTCGATCTTGCAATTACTGCACTGATGGCAAAGTTTCGGATCTATCGCGGCTTTTTTATTATTTATATTTATTGCTTCTGCGTCACAAACTTTCAAACAAATCCCGCACCCGCTACATTTGTCTTTATTGACCCTAAAAGTCAGTTTTGCAAATCTTCCCGTTAAGCTTTGCAAGACACCAAAAGGGCAGATATAATTATGGAAAACTTCCGGCTTAAATACCAGACTGAATATAAATCCAAGTGCCAGAATAAGTAATAGACCTGGTATTTTTATATTAAAAGATCTTCCTACTATCATCGTAGCTACCAGCAAGGCAAGTAATGCCCAGGGGATTATTTTTATTTTTAACCATTTTGGGGTATTTAACCTATTTAATTTTAACTTAGTATATATCCAATTTATAGGACGCATTACAGTATTTATTGGACAGATCCAGCCACAATATATTCTTCCAAAAAATATAGCTAGGATGATACTTATTCCGAATAAAACCAGCCAAAAATTTGTTTTGCCGGTAATGATCAATAATGTAAAAAGCGCTAAAAAGACTATTTGGACTACTGCCCGTATTATTCTTCTTCCCATATTTTCCCTTCTTTTCTATAATTTAAATATCCTATGAGCCTGTCCGAGAATTGGGCTCAGGCTTGCAGCCTGTCATTTTTAAACAGGTCAAGGCTTAAGGAAGAAGCGATATATAGTATCGGTGATGACGAAAAACGAAGAGATGTTTAAAAATAACGGCTACCCGAA
>CAYRTF010000101.1:0-3178 GCA_964427165.1 uncultured Actinomycetota bacterium
TAGAGAAGGCGATGTATATCGCCTTTCTTTACCTTACCTTCCCTACCTTCCCTAACTAAAAGTCGGCAGGTATTTTAGATTTGAATTCACATATTCATCAGAAAGCTTGACTGCTGTATCCAGATTATTTACCATCGGATCAAGCGCCATAAGCTGATATACAAGCTTTATATCTCCACTTACAACAGCCTCCACCGTCATCTCATTGATTATAAGCTGTCTCCTGCAAAGCTCTGCCACAGTTGCGGGAAGTTCTCCGATCGAGATCCCTGTCACCCCGTCTGATCCAGCTATGCAGGGTATGTCTACGATCGCTCCATCGGGAAGATTTGAGATATTTCCCTTATTGGGAATATTTAGTGATTCAAAATAGCTTTTTGCATTTTTCTCAATACCGGCTATTACTTTTTCAACATTCTCACTTTTCTGTTCCAGAAGACTTTCTGGTTCCAGACTGCCAGATGCCGCATCTTCTATTGTCTTCCACTTTCTTTTTTTTCTCTCAAAATAGAACGGGAAATTAAAACTCTGTATATCAAACTGCTTATATGTCCCCGAACTAAGGGAAGAGGTATAGGGGAGATACTCCGCTATATGATTATCTCCTGCAAGCGGTACATGTCCGAATATTTCAAAACACTTTCGGGTCAGCTTTTCAAAACTTTCCGGCACTTCTTTTATCCTTTTAAGAAAATCATCATAGACTGAATGGTGGCTTCCCTTCTTCACGATATCCAGAAACCATGTAAAATGATTTATTCCTGCTGCCTTTATTGAAAAAGCCTCTTCCGCCTTATCGGATATTTTAAATGCCTTTTCTATTTTTTCCTCACTCCATTCCCACCTTATTCCCGGATAAAGTTCGATACCCAGTTCCCTGGCAAATGCTACGCCTAAAATAAAATACCCAAAATGTATCTGGTGACAGATACCTACAAATCTATTGGGGGTGAGCCTGTCTATTGCGGTGCATATCCTCTGCATGGGATTTGTAAAGTTTAACACGAATGCATCCGGAGCAGTTCTTTTTATATCTTCAAGCATTGGAAGGATAAGAGAAATATTCCTTGCAGCATGGATAAATCCCCCTGGACCCCCGTTTTCCCCATAGTGGGTAATGCCATATTTAAGGGCGGTCTCAATATCGGTTTTCCACGCCTGGGCCCTGTCTGTTGCAACAGATATTATTATATAATCCGCTCCAATTATGGCTTTCCTGTAATCTGTATTTGAACTTATTGCCATACCGGCGCTCCAGGCATCGCTTAATACATTGGCAAGCTTTTCTATTGTCTTTAACCTCTCTTCTGCAATATCTACCAGTACCATCTCCATGCCCTTCAGGTCCTTATGCCTCATGAGCCAGACAAGCGAGCTCAGGCCAAACGCTGCACTTCCAGCACCGATTATTACGATTTTTCTTCTTTTGTTGGCATTATTTTTTGAGCCCGTCTGTTTGTTTGTTTCTTCCATTTACTATTCTTCTCCTATATGTCTTTTTTTTAATCTTAACTATTTCATCTTTTGCTAAAACTTAAAAATTTATTTATATTAATGATCTCTATAGATAATACACCTTAATCTTCCTGAGTCAGGGCTTTATGGCATTCCTTCAGCCTCTGTGGGATATCAATTTTTTGGGGACACTTTTCAAGGCACTCCCCGCATTCGGTGCAACTGTCCGCCAATAAATACTGGCTTATCTCAGGTATTTCCTTATAACGGTTTTTAGCCACAAAATCCCTCTCGCTTACTTTCAGATAGTTGTACCAGTAAAATATTCGCGGGATAAAGACATCATGGGGGCAGGGCATACAGTAATTGCATCCCGTACATGGTATGGCCCCGAGCTTCTCCCTGTCTTTTTGTATCCTTTTTACTAACCGTGATTCATCAGGGGTCATCGATATGTCCCCATCTGCAGCTTCCACGTTCTTTTCAAGCATATGGATGTCTTCCATACCGGAAAGCGCCACACCAATATTTTTATTTGAAAAAACATACCTTAGGCCCAGTGAAATAAAGTCAATATTCTCATCCTTGTACTGGCTTGAGTCTGCAAAGGATGCGATCCTTCCGCCTCCAAGAGGGCCCATTACTGAAATCCCAAGACCTCTTTTAACTGCATAGGCAAGTGTTTTTTTAAGTATTGTATCTATTATATTGTACTGGCATAGAAAACTTTCAAACACACCGGTATCGATTATCTCCTTTAGCACTTCAGCCGAATCATGGAACGAGAAAGATATATGGCGTATAAGTCCTTCTTCTTTAGCTTTTAGCGCTTCATCTATCAGATTCAGCTTGAGCACCACATTCTTAAACCAGTTCTCATTCAGTCCGTGAAAGTGGTAGAAGTCTATATACTCTACATCAAGCTTTTTTAACTGCTCCTCCAAAAATCTCCTGTAGTCGCCTCTTTTTTTTACCAGCCAGGTAGGCATCTTTGTGGAAAGATATACTTTGTCGCGGTAGCCCTTAAGAGCTTTCCCGACCACTGCCTCGCTCTGTTCATGGCAGTAGGGATAGGCTGTATCTATATAGTTTATGCCCAGGTCAAAGCCCTTTTGGATAAGCTCTATAGATTTTTGCTCTTCTACGTAAAATTTTCCTTCCTTTTCTATCTCGGGAAGGCGCATGGCGCCAAAGCCGAGTATTGATACTTTAGCACCGGTATTTCCGAATTTTCTGTATTTCATAGTTTACCGCCCTTCTATTGTGTCAAAATTAGTAATGGTTCTTATGATAAATTATATTTGTCTTACTGTCTCCCCCTCAATAATAGAAGGTTCGATCACTGTTTTCTTTTTTAATAATCTACCCTTTTCGATCCTTGCAACCAGGTTATCTACAGCGATTTCCCCCAGTTTTTTAAGGTCATTATCTATGGTGGTGGGCTTTGCCGGCATTGCCTCTATCAGCGGGTGATTGTCATAGCCAATAACTGAAATATCACCGGGGACCTTTATATTGCCTGAACTTAAAGCATTGATCAGGGAAATGGCAATGATATCTGTAGTGCAGAAGATAGCCGATACATTGCTATCCTTTATCATATCGATCTTTTCCTTGATCAGAGATTTCATGATTTCCGGATTGCGTCCCTTAATATCAAATTCCAATATGAACTTTATTTTGATGCCGGCTTTTTTTAAAACATTTAAAAAGCCGCTTACCC
>CAYRTF010000101.1:3188-6262 GCA_964427165.1 uncultured Actinomycetota bacterium
CTTACCCTGTCTTTTAAAATTTTATAGGTAAGCAGATGCGAGACGATCCCAATATTCCTATGGTTTTTTTTAAGCAGGTATTCTGCAGCAATATTTCCCCCTTTTTTTCCATCGATCACTGCATACGGTATTTCAGCATTGACCATATATCTTTCTATAAAAAAAGACGGAACCCTCCTTTTGTTTAACAGTTCTATTATTTCAGTATCCATGCATTTTTCTGAAAATCCCGAACCCTGAAGTATCACTCCGTCTATTACTCTTTCATCTATAATATCTACAATATATTTTTGCTTTTTCTTATTTGTATGGGTATTGAAAATATTTAAACAGTAGCCGTATTTATCTAATCTGCTTTCCACACTTGCGATAAGCTCTATATTTTTTGTATAAACTGAGATGCCGTTTACTATAAGCGCAATATTTTTAGTCTTCCTTGTTCTGATCGCTCTTGCTATATGGCTGGGCTTATAGTCGTATTCTTTGCAAATAGCCAGTACTCTCTCTACTTTATTTTCTTTTACCAGCTCTCTTCTGTTAAATACCCTTGAAACTGTAGCTGGAGAGACTTCCGCCTTTTTTGCAATAAAATATATATCGATTTTCTCTTTGCCTGTATTCTTCTTCATATCTTCTGATTGTCAATAATAGATCATCTTATTTCCAACTCTGCTGAAATGGATTTCTGAAATTGTTTTCAATTATATTATGTTTTAAACTGATGTCAAGTTTTTTTGGAATGATTTTTTGGAATGATTATACACTTTCCAGAGGAGTTTATTTTTAAGAACATGGTTACTATTTAAACCATTGTATATGGGAGAAAAATTATTGAAAGCATTATTAAAATTCAATTGGAAGTTGTCTAATTCTTATTCTCTCCTCTTCAATAATTATAATGCTGCCCTTGTTAATTTCTGATTTAATCTGAGGCAAGGCTCTTTCTAATATTTTTGATATATTGGATGGTTTAGAATTATTTACTCTTAATGTAATAATATGGATTATAATTCTTCCTTATGTGTTTTCTTTAGTTTATATAATATGGGTCAAATATATAAATATCATCTGCTTCCCCTATGTCCAATCAGGAGTCCCGGGCTGGAATGGAAAACCTTCAGGCGATTTACGCTGCGGTAGGTCATAGTAATGAGGCTTCCTTATTTTCCTCCATGGCCTGGATGCCCAGCGCCAGCTGCGGAAGGGGTCCCGTATCCCCTGTCCATTTCCTGAATAAGACTATCATGGAGGCTATCCCTGACTTTTACAAGTGCTGGATCACCAATACGGTTTTTAAGCTCATAAGGGTCCTCCTGCGTGTCATATAGCTCATCAGTTTCAAACAGGTTTACCGAAAGCTTATACCGTCCATCAGTCATGCATCGTATGGGATAGAACTCTCCCCACATATCATGGTTTATGGCAAACCTGTTCCAGCTTATAAGTGTATGTTCCCGCACACTGGAGCTGGTACCGGAAAGTATGGGCCGAATCGATCTGCCCTGCAGGCTCTCTGGTATTTCAATACCTGTATAATCAAGCATCGTAGGAAGGATATCTATATGGCTCACAAGGCTTTCTGATACTTTTCCTTCCTTTATATCAGGAACCCTGATTATAAAGGGGATATTTGTAATTTCCTCATACATCATGGGACCCTTTGTCTTAAGGCAGTGCGAACCCTGCATGTCTCCATGGTCCGAGGTGTATATGATGATGGTGTCATCCTTATGAAGAGTGTTTACTTCATCTATCACCCTTCCTATCTCTCTGTCTATATAGCTATTGCAGCCATAGAACTGGTATTGTGATTTTATATAGCTGCCCCAGTCTGCTCCTTTTAACTCACTCTCATCTGCATGTATCTTTTGAAGATCCGGCTTATTTTCAGGATATATCGCAAAGTTGGGCCTTTTTGGGATCGAAGCCGGATCAAATCCTTCCCAGTACTCAGGCGGCATGAGACCTCCAGAAGTTATAACTATGCCCCTGTGGTCTCAAGCTCATCATATTTCTCTTTTCGGCTCTATATAGTGGTGTTTTTTAATTTTTAAGGCCTTATTTGAGGTTAAAGTACTGAAGTCAGGAAGTCGGGAGAATTATGGATATAGAGCATGAATATTTGGAAAGACAATACGAAAAAAACACCAGTAAATAAGAAAAATATCATGTAGCTTTATTTGAATAAATAAAGCAATACGTTCTAATTGATATTTTGCTTTTTTGAAGATATAGTATAAATTGATAATGAGAAAAACATTTGAAAGAATTAAAGAATTAGTATCAAAACATGAGATTAAAATTTCTGCTCATGGCTATGATGAGATAGCAGAAGACGATATTTTTATAAAAGATATAATTGCAGATGTAGATAAGGGTATTATTGTTGAAAATTATCATAAATACCCCAAGGGTCCGTGTGTCCTTGTATTACAGAAAGACAGAGATGCTCGTCCAATACATGTAGTTTGGGGCATTCCCAAAGGAGCATCTTCTCCTGCTGTAATTATAACAGCTTATAGGCCAGATAAAGATATGTGGACTGATAATTTTACGAGGAGGCGAGTATGACAAAGAGGCATCATACCAAACTTGTGCACGAAGGTAATTATATCGCAGAAGTTGATGTAGAAATTCTTGATACTGGAGAGGGCTGGTCACCATACCTCTCTCTTGAAGATGCCCAAAAGTTAGATGATGTGAGGGAATCTTTACGGGAAGGTGACCTTCAGAGAGCGACCAGGTTTGCGCGGGTATTTAGCCTTACACCGGTATCAAAACCCTTGAAGAGCTAAATAGAGAATCAAGTAAATTAAATTCTTCAATAAACATAACTACTCATAAGTTCAGGGATTTTATTAATAGCATAAAAGGGTATTGATACAATAGGAAGCGTATCATCAAATGGGAGACCGGAGATCTTCACTCCAGCCGAAAGACCGGCTTTTTTTAAATATAGATGCATGCTTCTTAAGGTCCCTGTTTTCCCGGATTTCACTTCAATAGGCACTGCTTTTGAACAACAGGCAATTATATAATCAATTTCAGCATTACTATTTTTAGCTTCTCTTACC
>CAYRTF010000102.1:0-6229 GCA_964427165.1 uncultured Actinomycetota bacterium
ACTATAAAAATAATTATAATTCTTAAGTCAAAAATACAATTTAATATTTTAACAGAAATTATTGACAGCGTATATGATATTGAGAGTCTGCCAGGGAATTGAAACTGGACTGAGTCCAGTTCCCGGACAGATTCCTGGATCGGTATCAAATAATTTACAAAAAATATTATTTCTATTAGAATACTAGTGTTACAAGATTTTAACTTTATGTCATGAAATCGAGGATATGATATGAAATTGTCGACAAGAGGAAGATATAGCACAAGACTGATGATGGAACTGGCGGTACACTTTGGTGAAGGACCCGTCCTATTAAAAGATATCAGTAAAGTCCAGGATATATCGCTTAAGTATCTGGGACAATTAATAATACCACTAAAAATTGCCGGTCTTATCAAATCAACAAGAGGTTCTCATGGCGGCTATTTTCTTTCAAGATCTCCCGAAAAGATCAAATTGTCTGAAGTTATAAATGCTGTTGAGGGGCCCATTGCTTTTTCAGAATGTGTAGATAGCCCCAATATTTGCTACCGTTCAAAGACTTGTGCGGCAAGAGAAGTCTGGGAAAAAGCGACAAGGCAATTTAATAAAACATTAGACTCCATAACTCTTGCAGCGATGCTAAAGAGACAAGAGGCCATGTCCAGATAATATATTATCCGGCTCGAATCACTCTATTGCATGTCATCATCATAATATATAAACATCCGGCAATAACGCCTCTTGTTTCTTTAAGACATAATAATATGTTTCTTGTTTTTTTTACGGATATATCCCTCTTAGCTTAATAGCCCTTGCAACTCTTTCAACTGCAAGAAGGCCCGCTGCGGTCCTCATATCTACTTTTCTGTCCTGTGCTACCTTATATACTTCGTAGAAAGCCTTGTCCATGATATCTCTAAGTTTTAGCTTTACTTCACGCTCACTCCAGAAATAGGAGAGATTGCCCTGCACCCATTCAAAGTATGATACAGTGACCCCCCCTGCATTGCATAGCATATCTGGTATTATAAAGACACCATTACCCAAGAGTATCTTTTCTGCTTTTGGGGTAGTGGGAGCATTTGCAGCCTCTGCTATTATCTTTGCCTTAATATCGGGAGCATTGCCCTTGACTATCTGGTTTTCAAGTGCTGCAGGTATAAGTATATCGCAGGGTAGAGTTAGCAGGTCCTCAGGTAATATATCCTGAGCTCCAGAGTAACCCTTTACGGTCCTGGTCTTATTCTTGTGATCTAAGACTTTATAGGGATCAAGGCCTTTTTTATTTAGTATCGCTCCCTGGCTATCAGATACCGCGATTATTCTAAACCCCATATCATAAAGTATGCGGGCGCAGTGATAGCCTGCATTGCCATAGCCCTGAACCACTACAGATAGATCCGGGGTATCAATACCCTTTACCTTAAGTGTCGACAGTATTGTATATACGCAGCCCAGGCTTGTTGCATATTCACGGCCCAGCGAACCACCGAGCTCCAGCGGTTTACCCGTTACAACCCCAAGCACGGCATGTCCCTTATTTATTGAATAGGTATCCATTATCCACGCCATTACCTGGGGATTGGTATTTACATCAGGGGCGGGGATGTCCTTATCCGGGCCGATATTGTTTATGATCTCAAATGTATAGCGGCGGGTCATATTCTCAAGCTCCCGGGCTGAAAGTTTCTTGGGATCCACTGCTATTCCACCTTTGGCTCCACCAAAGGGTATTCCAACAACTGTACACTTTAAGGTCATAAGCAGTGCCAGGGCTTTTATCTCATCACACGTTACGCCGGGATGGTAGCGTATGCCGCCTTTGCCCGGCCCCCTGTTTGTATTGTGCTGTATGCGGTATCCTGTAAATATATCGATGTCGCCACTGTCCATCTTTACAGTTACTGCTACCTCAAGTATTTTTCTTGGCTGGCGGAGATATTTTCTTATACCGGGGGTTAAGTTTAGAAGATCCATCATGGAGTTCAGACGCTCCAGCGTCATATCCCATACATTCTGTTTTTTATCTGTCATAATAAGTCAAATTCCTTTCTACTAGCTAGAAGTTTCCTTTTTTGATCACCATACTTAATAAATACTCAACAGGGCAGTATTTTTTAAGTATTATATTTAAGGCCTGCAGGGTTCTACCCTTTTAATATATGGCAGCCTTGCCTGCTTCTGATGTCCTTATCCTTATTGCATCCTCTACAGGGATCACAAACACCTTTCCGGCTCCGATCTTGCCTGTGCGTGCCAGTTTTACAATAAGGGTCGTTACCTCATCGACGATCTCCTCATCTACTACGATCTCTAGCTTGGTCTTAGGTCTGAATTTGACCTCGCTTGAGGGTTTATCTCCGTTTAGCCGGCCTCTTTGCCTGCCAAATCCCTCCACTTCTGAAACACTCATCCCATCTACGCCTGCTTCAATAAGAGCGTCTTTGATCTTATCCAGCTTTGAAGGCTGGATGAAGCATTCGATTTTACGCAACATTTCGTTTTCTCCTTGCTATCTATTAAAAAATATTCATTATCAGTCATAATTATACACTAATACACCTATATTGCACTTTTATGCTCATCATTTATATAAAATTCTCCTAATAGTATAGGACGACTGACACATAAACAAACTTTAATAATCGATAAAGAGTCATGGAACAAACTGCATGTTTATTTATGATAAGCTTAAAGAGTTTAAGTACCGGTTTGCTCCCCCAATAGAAAAAGCCTATGTTAAATGGTGGAGATGAGCGGGATCGAACCGCTGACCTCCTGCTTGCAAGGCAGGCGCTCTCCCAACTGAGCTACACCCCCATTCTTGAACAGAACATTCATTATATCAGAACAAATATAAAGTAAAAGGACTTTTGCTCTATAAATTCACTGATAGAATATAGCAAAATTTAAAGTAATTGTCCACGATCATTCATTTGACATGAATCTATTTTTTAGATATTTTAGTTAATTATGTTTTATGTATATTCCATATAAAAGGACCTGTCTATAAATAATGGCCGACCCATCAAAAAACAGTACAGTGAGCACCTTGAGGCATTGGTATGGTTTACGCCTAAAACTCATTCTTGAAGGAATACTTATTGGCATGATAACGGGTCTTATCGTTGTCCTCTTCAGGATCGTCCTCGATAGGATAGAAGAGGTTACAATGGAGTTCAATTCTTTCATCGAGAACAGGCTGTGGCTCTATCCGGTATTTTTTGTTGGACTGATCATCATCGGCCTTTTAATAGGACTGATCATAAAAAAAGAACCCATGGTCCGTGGAAGCGGGATCCCTCAGATAGAAGGGCTCCTTCTAAAGAAATTTGATATGAGCTGGTGGAAAGTCATACTTGGAAAAATAATTGGAGGAATCCTGGCCCTGGGAAGCGGGCTGTCCCTTGGCAGAGAGGGCCCGTCTATCCAGATAGGCGCCGCCGTAGGGCTTGGCTTTAGCAGGGTCTTTAAGAGAATAAGGATTGAAGAAAGCTTTCTCGTATCAAGTGGTGCAAGTGCAGGTCTTGCAGCGGCTTTTAATGCTCCCCTGGCAGGGGTCATGTTTGCTCTTGAGGAAATACATAAAAGATTCTCCCACTTAATACTTCTTTCTGCAGTTCCGGCAGCAATTGCAGCCGATATAGTATCAGAAAAGATATTTAAGATAGAACCTATCTTTAATTTTGTCGATATGAAAGTGCTACCACTTAATAACTACATCTACCTGGTCATACTTGGATGTTTTTTGGGTATATTCGGGGCAGTTTTTAATACCTCGCTTCTCAAGTATAAGGAACTATATATTGGGAGAAAATGGATCCCTGCTTATGTAAGACCCGTTATTCCTCTAATTCTTGCTGGAGTATTCATAATCTTTTATCCCCAAGTTCTTGGAGGTGGAATTGGTCTTATTAGGTCTCTTACAACAAATTCTTTTTCTTTAACTATTATCATGGTCCTTCTTCTCGTAAAATTCGGATTTACCATTATTAGCTATGGCTCGGGAGCACCCGGCGGGATATTCTTACCGGTGCTTGCCATAGGTGCATTATCAGGAAAACTGATAATATCCGTCATACAGCAATTTTCCAGTGTAGATCCTGCATATATCAATAATTTCATAATACTTGCCATGGCAGGATATTTTGCTGCAGTGGTCAAGGCCCCTATAACAGGCATCGTATTATTAACAGAGATGTCCGGGTCTTTCCAGCATTTCTTACCGCTTTCACTTGTGGTTTTTATAGCATATGTGATATCAAGCCTTATGGGTACACAGCCGATCTATGAATCCCTGATGGAAAGGTCGCTTGAGAATAAGGAATATAGAGGATTTACCGGTGACCAAAAAGTAAAGGTCGTAATAGAGATCCCCATACATATAGATTCAAAAATTGAAAATAAAAGAATAAAGGAAATAAACTGGCCGGATGACTGTCTATTGATCGGAATAAAAAGAGCCGGACTGGAACATATTCCAAAGGGTAACACATTTATCTATCCTGGTGATACCCTCATCATTATAAGCAATGAAGATAAAGCAAATACTGTCCAGGACCTACTGGCAGAGATAACAGGAATAGATGAAATAGAGGCTCATTATCAGTATGAGTTCAGCATAAGAAGGTCTTTTAGAAAAATAAAACACATATTTAAATCCAGAAGAAAAGACCAGTGATCGAATCAATCAATTGAAAATAGGGCCTTCATAGGGTAAAATTCTATCAACTCTTAATTTATAAGATTTATTCTCTGGTAATAATTATAAAAGAATAAGGAGGCACCTAATATGGCAATTTTTTCAAGACTAACTGACCTGCTCAAAGCAAATATCAATGATCTTATAGACCGTGCGGAGAATCCGGAAAAAATGGTCAAGCAGATAATCATCGATATGGAGGAACAACTCCAAAATGCTGTACAGGGACTTGGTTCTGTAATGGCAAGCGAGAGGGAAATGCTTAAAAAACTTAAAGAGGCCAAAGACGAATCAAAACTATGGGAGGACCGCGCAAAGGATGCACTAAAATCCGATAATGAAGAACTTGCAAAAAAGGCAATAGATAAAAAACTTGCAGCTGATACTAGTGTAAAGCAATACCAGAAGATGTACGATAATATTTCCTCTCAGACTGAAATACTTAAGGAACAGGTGGACCTTCTAAAGAAAAAACTTAATGAAGCCCGCGCCCGTCAGACCATGCTTATAGCGAGGGATAAGGTAGCAGAAGCCCGCAAGGAAGTAATAAGTGCCGTAGGTGATCTTGACAGCTCAGGAGCTTTTGCAAAGATGGATAAGATGGAAAAAAAGATAGCAGAAAAGGAAGCACAGGCAGATGCTGCATTTGATATTTCCGGAATGGATGATGAGGAAGATGATGAATTTGAGGAAATGGAAAATAAACAGGCTGCTGATGATGAATTGGCACGTTTAAAGGAAGAATTATTAAAAGAATAGGAAGGACCCCTTGATGTTACCATTTATAATCGGCGGTATACTTATCATCGGTGGCGGTATTTTAGGTTTTATCGTCCCCAGAAAGATGAAGAATAAGAATATAGAGATAAAGTTTTTAAAAACCATACCTGTCAGCGAACTAAGGGATATCCTTGCCGGCAATGCAGAAGCTGGTCTTGAAGGCTACAGGCATTATAGTGAGTTAAAGGGAAAGGCTGGTTCAGATGACCCGGAGAAGACTCCATATTCAGATAAAGAAGTGGCTTATTATAATGCAAGCCTCTATCAGGTATATGAAGAGACTGAGACCTACAGGGATGAAAAAGGAGTCACGCATAGAAGAGTCAAGAAAAGCCAGTCGCTTATTTCCAGTCAGAAAAGCTCCAACCTTATTACTCTTAAAGATCCTGCTTCGGGAGATAAGGTATATATAGATGCCGGTCAATCTGGTTTGAGGCTTGATACCCTGAAGACTTTTAGTAAATTTGAGCCTTCTAATAATGCCAGAAAATACAGTTTTCTTGGGAATCTAAAATTCAGCGCTCTTGGCTCAAGGACGCTGGGTTTCAAGATGATAGAAAATACCATTCCGCTCGGCCAATCGCTCTATTTATTGGGAGAAGCCCTCCTTGAAGGAAAAATGATAAAAATCATGCGGCCAAGAGACAGCAAGAAACCTTTTATCCTGTCAGTTAAAAGTGAAGACGATATTGTCAGGTCAAATAATAGAAGCGCAAATATTGCCCTGGTCCTTGCAGTACTGCTCGCACTGGCAGGCATCCTGGT
>CAYRTF010000103.1:0-729 GCA_964427165.1 uncultured Actinomycetota bacterium
GCATTTTCAGTATGGGAGAAAAGAAACAAGAGTTGATTTTGTTATTACGGAACTCAGGGATAATAAAGTCAAAGATTTTTATGTAAATTCATCTTATCTTGCTACACTTAAAGTCAGTGCGTTTAGAAGTATGGCTAAAAATTCAGGATTTAATAGTATTGAGCTATTGGGTACAGGTGGGAAAGTAGCATTTGAACCCAAAAAACATATAAGTCTCTATGCATTGATGTCCGGGGAGGAGAAGTAATGGAGGAGCTAAAAAGATTTGGCGTGTCCATAGAAGAGAAGCTGCTTGAAAAATTTGATAGTTATATAAGCAAAAAGAAGTACCAGAACCGCTCCGAAGCTTTAAGGGACCTTATACGCAAGGAGCTCATTGAGGAGAGCTGGTCAGACAAGAATGCGGAAGTCGCAGGTGCGGTAATAATAGTATACGATCATCACAAAAATGAACTTGTCGAGAACCTTGTCAAAATACAGCATGATTATCACGATATAATAATCTCATCGCAGCATGTTCATCTTGACCACCATAATTGTCTCGAGATCATAGTTGTCAAAGGCGGGATCCGCAAAGTGTATAAGCTTGAGGGGGAACTGAAAGTGGCCAAGGGAGTAAAGCATGCCGCTCTGTCCAAATCAACACTTGCAAAAGATATTTAACAAATGCCGGGGAATCTTTCATTTACAGTTTTTTTGACTTCATTTAACCATTTTTTACGTTTTACC
>CAYRTF010000103.1:739-6224 GCA_964427165.1 uncultured Actinomycetota bacterium
AAGAACTGGTAATAATCACAGAAAATGTTTTTCTATAAAAATTTTTTATACCGATCAAATCAAATATGCAGGTTTTCCAGAGAGTTTCAAGGGGATCACTAAAATGATTTAATTCACGTTCTTCGACTGTGTTTGAAGTATTGAAAATGATAGCGTTTTTTATTTTTAACAAACCAATGGGTACTCCTTCTCCTGGATCTCCCTCCTGAAACTCATATGCAATTTTTGGCCTTAGAACGCGGTCCATCCATCCTTTAAGGATTGCGGGTGGCTGACCCCACCAATTAGGATGAATAATTATAATTCCGTCCGAAGAGACTATCTCCTCACAATGCCTCTTAATAGTATTGTCTAATTTGCTCTCAGATAAAAATTCCTCAAATGGAAGGATAGGATTAAATTCTTCAGCATAAAGATCGTGAAAGATAACTTCATGACCATTATTATGTAAAGTTTTTACAGCAGTTTTAGCAATTGCATGATTGAAGCTTTTATTATTCGGATGAGCAAGTATCACCAATATCTTCAATATTAAACTCCATTGTCATTGTAGAACTTATTTAAACAGATTCTACCATGATTAATTCTAAATTGGATCAATTAATATCGCTATTGGCTGGGAGTGCTAAGAATAATTCTTATTTAATTATCATGTTTATCTATAAATCAATTAATTCCCTTAAAATATGGTTCGAAATTTTCCTGTCCATATCTGCAGTATTTCAATATGGGGCAAATAGTACATTTTGGTCTTCTTGCTATACAGATATTTCTTCCATGGGCCACTATCTTATGGGAAAAAACAGTCTGTTTTGCATCCGGCACTATTTTTTTCAGATCAAATTCAATTTTATCCGGGTTTGTATTCAGCGTAAGACCTATGTGATGTGAGATCCTTTTCATATGGGTGTCCACTATTATTACTGCTTTCCCAAAACAATCCCCAAGTACCACATTCGCAGTTTTTCTTCCCACCCCTGGAAGCGATACCAGGTCCTCCATATTCCCCGGGACCTTTCCATTAAAATCCTCAATAAGAGCTCGCGCGGCTCCCATTATGTTTTTTGCCTTATTCCTGAAAAAACCCGTGGTCCTGATATCCTGTTCAAGCTCTCCGGGATCAGCATCTGCAAAATCAGGCGGCCCTTTATATTTTTTAAAAAGCCCTGGAGTTATCTTATTCACCAGTTTGTCTGTACTCTGGGCGGCCAGTATGGTGGCAACCAGCAGCTGGAAAGCATCCCTGTGGCCCAGTGAGGTCCCGAGCGCTCCGGGATATTGTTTTTCAAGAAGCAAGATGATCTCGTTAATATTTTTTACCGCGGGAGAAAATAAATTTGAATCCATATTATATTTCTGTTCTTCCTTTCTTTTTACAAAGTGCCTGGTTTTTTAACTATTAATTGATCATTTGTTTTTTATCATGGATATTATTCATTATATAAGTAACACAGGACCTTTTGTGTTTGCTACCGTCAACTATAAAATACGGACAGCCTTCTTATTGCTTTTATCTTTTCAGATCTGCCGACCTTGCTTTCCTTTAACGCATCGTGGAGTATGTCAATGGATTTATTGTATGTCTCTCTGTCAACAGGAAAGGGTATGCCGTCTTTTCCTCCATGTGCGAAGCTAAACCTTACAGGATCCCTGATGCTGTATTTCTCGCCATAGATAAGCTCTGATATCATTGCCAGGGATCTTACTGTTTTGGGACCTATTCCTGGCATCGAGATAAGCTTTTCAAAACCCTCGGGTTTCTTCTCATATGTGGATATAAAGATCTTCTCAAGTCTTCTGAGCTCTATATCATTTAAATTTATATAATGCCTTTTAGGCATATTAAATTTTGTCTCCTGGTGTTTTTTTATCTTTTTAAGATCTTTAAGTATCAGATCTGGCTTCATATGTGATATTTCTGTAATCGTATCCCTGGCTTTACCGCTTTCTTTTGCAATTAGATTGACTGCACTTCCCTTGCCATCACAACAGATCGCCTTATGGGGCTCGCACACGAAGTCATCTATCTCATCGCTTGACCAGTGATATCTCCTTGCCATCCTGTTTACATCATTCATGCCCTGCTGGATAACGGACCAGTTCTCTCCATTCTCTGTAAAAAAGAAGCAGTGATGATAAAGCTGGTATCCATCCTGAAGGGCACTACTGTCAACCTTTGCTACTATTTTACTATTATAGACAAGATGTGAGAAGTCTATTCCAGTTTTTTCTGAAGCTGTGATTATTTCTGAGGGAGTCTTACGTGAAGTACCGCCTTTGCCGCCGGCAACGAAGAATCCGAAATCCTTTTCCAGTCCTTTTACTGATTCCTTTACGGCTCCACAAACGGTAGTGGTCACTCCGCTTGAATGCCAGTCAAAACCGAGCACACAGCCAAAAGCCTGAAACCAGAAGGGGTCCGAGAGCCGGAGCAGTACCTCATCAGGTCCGTATTCAGAGACCATCATCGATAAAATTTCCCTGGACAGATTAGTCATGCGGCTAAATAGCCACCTGGGTGCCTTGCCCCCGTGAAGAGGAAGATTGACTGTTCCGGTTCTCATAGTTCTCTTCCTTTTCCGGTAAGCGGTACAAATGCTACTTCGCATATCTTGACTTTTTTAATCCTGCCGGCGGTTTTTATGATCCTATAAAGTTCCTGGCTCCGGCTGGATGGACCCACAGGGATCACCATTATCCCACCCTCTTTTAGCTGGCTATAGTAGACAGCAGGGATATCTGATGGAGCAGCTGTGACAATGATGCGGTCATATGGCGAATATTTTTCCCACCCGGTTGTTCCATCGTGATTGGAAAGCTTTATATTGGAATAAGATGACAGTATTTTCTTTGTTCTTCATTTATCTCTACTGAATATACTTCTTTTGCTATTTCGGCAAGTACCGCTGACTGATATCCGGATCCGGTACCGATTTCCAGGACCTTCATGTCCTGCGAAAGTTCAAGGCTTTCTGTCATAAGGGCCACTATAAAGGGTTGGGAAATGGTCTGGCCCATACCTATTGGAAGGGGCCGGTCCTCATAAGCGCAAGCCCTGTATTCTGCAGGTATAAACCTTTCTCTTGGAACTGTCCGCATGGCAGTTACGACCCTGTTATCTTTAATGCCCCGGGAAATTAGCTGAGAGGAAACCATCCGGTTCCTTGCTTCTTTGAATTCTGAGTATTTTTTACTGTTACTATCCTTCTCTTCTTTCATGTTAACAGGTTTTTTTGCTATAATACCTTGATTTAGTCTATTTGCGGATAATGCTATTTCTGCTAAATACGGAATATATGACTCTATTATATCATATAAAAATGAATTGAAGCTTTATGATAAATTTAAACCTGGCCAATATACTTACTAATATTGCCGAGGTGAAAAAGTCTCAACCTGATAATAAGACTGAGGTCCTTTCCCTTATGAAGGCTGCAAGGACGCTCAGGGACGATCCTGAAGTCGTAGACAGGATATTCAAGGGCAGTGGACCGGAGGACCTGGTGGGGATAGATGATTATTGCTATGGACTTATAAGGGAATATTTCGAGAAGGGAAGTATTGGTGAATATGAACAGTTCGTCTCCAAGTATTCTGAAGACCTGGTAAAGTTTATAAGGGTGACGGGACTTGGACGAAAGCGGATATTTAAAATATATGACTATTTTGGCATAGGGGATATCAAAGACCTTAAGAATGTCTTTAAGTCTGGTGATGGAAAGAAATGGGCCACATTTAAAAAAGCAAGCAGGGGCCTTAAAAGCGATACTATAAATAAATTATTTTTTGACAGGATACAAAGATCAATCGATTACTACATCAGTCTTGAGGGTAAAAACCCCAGGTGGCCGGTAGAGTTCTACGCAGAGACTATTTTAAAACATCTAAATGGAATGGCCGACATAGAAAAAACAGCGATCGCAGGCTCTATAAGGAGAAAGAAAGCACTTGTCGGTGATATAGATATACTTGTACTTCCCGGGTTTAACAGTAGATCTTATGACTTTAAGAGAAGCAGGAGACTGCTGGAGGACATTGGAAAGCTTCCGGTCATTAAAAGGCTTATATCTATGGACCGGCAAAAAAATGATATAAGTGCAGCATACAGCACAATATATGAAGTAGATGCCCAGATAGTAATCGCTGGAGCGGCAAGCTGGGCCTGGCAGCTTTTTAAGACAACCGGAAGCAAGATGCATTTTAAGGTTCTTGAAGAGTATGCCGGAAAAAACAATTTGCTTAAAGGAAGGTCAAAAGAGTGCCGTGAGGACCTGAATGGCGGCAGCGATATAGGATCTTTAGCCTGCAATACCGGTTCTGAGAAGGATATATATAAGGCTCTGGGTCTAAGGTTTATTGTTCCTGAGCTCAGACAGGGAAGGGACGAGATAGAACTTTCCAGGCAGGACAGGCTCCCGGATCTCATAGAAGCAGGCGACATAAAAGGCGACCTTCATATACATTCGGAGTGGAGTGACGGGCTCATCGATTATAAAGATATGGTAAGGATCGCACAAGAAAAAGGATATGAATATATTGCAATATCTGACCATTCCATAAGTAATTTTTATGGAAACGGGCTCAGTACTGAGAGACTTATCCAGAAGATGGGATTCATAAAAGACTTAAGGAAAAGGTTTAAGGATATTAATATTTTGATGGGAGCCGAGATAGATATAAGAAAGGCCGGTAGCTTTGATTACCCGCCAGAGATCATAAAGAAACTTGATATCGCGATAGCTTCACTGCATTCCAGCTTTACCAACTCCAGTATGGAAAATACTTCAAGGGCGATCAGCGCCCTTCAAAAAGATTATTTTGATTTCCTTGCACATCCCACCGGTTTCGTGTTTGGAAACAGGGCACCGGTCTCTATTGATATTGACCGTGTAATCGAGACATGCGCCAAATATGGAAAAGCACTGGAAATAAACAGCTATTATATGCGGATGGATCTTAATGAACAAAACGCGCGTAAAGCAAAAGATGCCGGGGTAAAAATAGTGATAAATACTGATTCACACCGTGCCGGGAATATGGACATGATGGTATTGGGTGTAGATATTGCACGAAGGGCAGGTCTTGGGGCAGAAGATATAATAAATACTTCTTCTCTTGATGAGTTGGTTTTATGGAAGAATAACAGGAATAAGCAAGGTCAATCTTTATAATATTTAAACACATTTTCTTTATTAAAATCAGGGATAAACTCGTCTTTCCCGGGCTCTAAAATGTTATGATCCTGGATCCATCCGTGATCAAGACCCAGTTTTCGTGCATATTCGACTATCTCCAGATATTCTCCGGCGCCTACCCTTCTGGATAGTTCGGGATGTCTATCTGTCCTGTAAGCAGGATGATACTGGGCCATTATGCTCAGGTAAACATTGCCGGATAATCTGGTCTTTATGAAATCAAGGGTATCTTTTATTCCACCGATATTTTCAGGAAGCACCAGGAGCCTTATGAGGAGGCCTTTTTGGGC
>CAYRTF010000104.1:0-6166 GCA_964427165.1 uncultured Actinomycetota bacterium
AAATTCTTAAGTTCTTAGAATTTATTTATAGGGCAATAATTATTTTTTAGGAGGATGATACCCGAAGTGAGTTGGAATAGAAGAAAATTATTAATGTTAGCACCAATTATATTCACTATTTTTACTATTATCCTATTATTTCCTTCAATAGCTTTTGCTCAGGAAAAAGACACCACGGAAGAAGAGATCAGTGAACCTGAGCCTGAAACTTTGACTTTCGATATTAACTACAGTGAAGTAAGTGGAGATGGAACAATCGGAGAGCAGTTTGTATTTAAGGTTGATGTTATTCTTGATGCTCCTGAGGAGCAGTACTTTGATTTAGAAAAGGATATCCTGCCAGGATGGTCCGCTGAGGTCAATCCCACTACTCTAAAGGTAGATATACCGGGACTAAAACTAAAACCTGGAAAGAAAGACTCACTTACTATAATCTGTAGTCCACTGGTCAAGCAAGACCCGGGAGAATATGTATTTAAACTGACACTAAAATCCACAGAGGAAGGAAGGCAACTAGAGGAAGCTATAGAATTAAAGGCGGTTGTAAAATCTTCTGGTCTTTTAAGCTTAACAACTTCTACCGGAAGACTCAGCACCAAAGTAGAGCCAGGTAGGGGTAATCTTTATACTTTGATCATTGAGAATATAGGGACAGCACCTGTCGAGGATATAAACATAAGCACACAACAAGAACCTGAAGGTTGGTTGGTAGAGCTTAAAGATAATATAGACATTCTTCATATCGGTGAAAAAATGGAAATTGAAGCTAATATAATTCCTCCCGATAGGACTATTGCCGGTGATTACAATATAAAGTTTCTGGTTGACAGTAGTGAAGACACAGATTCTCTGGATCTTAGGATAGCTGTAAAGACTCCACTCATATGGAGGATACTGGGCATAGCGCTTATAGCATTTGTAATTGCAGGAATTGCTGTAGTCTTTGAAAGACTTGGCCGAAGATAATGAAAGTATTTTAAATTATTCAGTAATAATAAATATTTTTAACAGGTAAAATCCCCAGTGATTATTTTAGTAATCGATGCAGTATGATAATATTTTTTTAAAACCGGTGCCTGCTGGGGAATAAATTGTATTTTTTATCAACTTTTTATATAGACTTGATTAGCATTTTCTCGTTTTTAAAAAGTCTTCCACTTAACTATTACTTGTAATAATCTTATTTTTTATATAATATTATCTTTATATATTAAAATGCATAGTTGCAATATATTGCATATATTTGATAAATAATATGTTTAATATAATTGTTTGGAGAATTAAGGAGGTGGGTAATGTCTAAACTTTCAAATAAAGAAATAAAAAATCTTATTAAAAAGTCATATACTTCGAGAACGAATATCTTGAAGATGATGAAAAAGGGGGAGGGTCATATAGGTGGTGCATTTTCTGCGCTGGATATTATAACGGTAATATATAACATTATCCTGAAATTTGATCCTGAGAAACCGAAATGGAAAGATAGGGACCGTTTTATTTTATCTGCAGGCCACAAGGTGCTGGCTCTTTATACTACTCTGGCGGATGTAGGTTATTTTGATGAAGAAATACTTTGGACTTACAATAGTATTGATACCAGAGTACCAATGCATCCTGATGAAAAAGTGCTTCCAGGTATTGAATTCCCCACTGGATCCTTAGGACATGGGTTGGCTGTTGCCTGCGGCATAGCACTGAGCGCCAGGCTGGATAAAAAAGATTTTAAAGTATTTGCCATGCTTGGAGACGGTGAGTGTGATGAAGGCTCAGTGTGGGAAGCTGCAATGTCTGCAGCACATCATGGAATAGATAATTTAACAGCTATTATTGATCGAAATGGCTTCCAGGTAAACGGATCGACCGGGGAGGTTATGAATACATCTGTCCTGGAAGAAAAATTTTATTCATTTGGATGGGAAGTTATGACAATTGATGGTCATGATTTTAAGCAAATATATGAAGTATTATCATCTGTTCCATTCAAGCCGGGCAAACCTTCATGCATAATAGCCAATACTATAAAGTGTAAAGGTCTTGCTTTCGGAGAAGACAGGTTTGAGTTCCATCACTGGCATTGTCCACCGGATGAAATAGATAATGCTATAGAATCAGTAAATGATCAGGAAAAGAAGGAGTATTTAAAAATTGAACGATAGGAATAATATAGTATATGATGATCCCAGGAAAATAATAGCAGCGGCACTGGTAGAAGCAGGGGATATAAATGAAGATGTCATCTATGTTTCCTGTGATTCATCCCTTGGGGCCTCAGGAGACCCTTTTAGAAAAAAATATCCTGAAAGACATTTTGAATTTGGAATTGCTGAAGCTGCAGCCATGGGTCAGGCAGCGGGTTTATCCATTTCAGGAAAGGTAGCATTTATTACTGCATATCTACCATTTGTAACTTATAGGTGTTTTGAACAAATAAGGGATGATGTATGCAAAACAAAATTAAATGTTAATATAATTGGTAATAATTGTGGTTTTTCTGTAGGGTCTCTGGGACCTACCCATACAGTTCTGGAGGATATTTCAGTGATGCGTTCAATACCAAACCTTATAATTCTTTCACCTTCGGACGGTCCGCAATATCGGGCAGCAGTATTTGCTGCTATTGATATTGAAAATCCTGTATATATAAGAGTGCACCGGAATAAAACCCCGAGGTTGTATAATATGGATTATAAATTGGTTCCAGGAAAAGCAGATATTTTAAAAGAGGGTAGCGATCTCACTTTAATATCGACTTCTTCCATGGTAAATAAAACGATTGAAGCTGCGGAGATCCTGAAAGAAAAGGGAATAGATGCAGAAGTCATAAATATGTATTGCTTAAAACCGGTGGACAGTAATACTATTATAAATTCTGCGGAAAAGACTAAAAAGGTGATCACTATTGAAGAGCATACCATCATCGGAGGTCTGGGAGGAATTGTTTCTGAAGTCCTGGCACAAAACTCTACTGCGAAACTTGCAATGATAGGAATAAAAGATCTGTTTGCAGTAGTGGGTGATTATCAGCAGCTGCTCGATTATTATGGACTCACTTCCGAGAAGCTTGTAAGCAGGATCGAGGAACTGGCAATCAAGCTGTAGAGTTATTAATTCATCTGGGTACTATTTTATTGTCCTGAACAAAGATAGCTGTAAAAACGATATGCTTTCCTATGATCAAATGGTTTTTCAAAACTGCAGCCTATGGTATTTTTAAACAGAGCGGCAGGGTGTTAATAAAAGATATTACTCCCGGGCGGGAAGCATGATAAAATCTGATGATCGATATAAAATTTACTGGTATTTACAGATTTTAGCCTTTAAAATATTCTTCAAATGTTTAATACAATGGAGTATATATTGATCAGACTTGTAGCAATTGATCTTGATGGAACATTGATAAATCCGAATCTTCAGATAAGTGATAATGACATAGAATCTATTAAAAAATGCCGGCAAAATGGTGTTATAGTCACTATCGTGACCGGGAGGACTATTAGATCTGTCGGGGAAATAACTGATATGCTTGATCTGGCGGGACTACATCTTGCCTCAAGCGGTGCAGTTATTATTGATGAAAAGCAGGAAATACATAAAGCTCTAAAGATTCCGGAGGAGATGATAAAGAAAATAGCACAAAGCTCAAGAGAGTGGGACAGAGCGATAGTGTACCATACCTCAAACGGATTTTTGAAATATGAGAAGTATTATCCTGATTTAGAATATATAGCAGAAAATAAGAAATTCTTTAAAAAAGTTAAAGATATCCTTGCTTCTGATATTCTAACGGACTCATTACAGATGACTGTATTGATAGATGAAGATGATGAATTTAATCAGTATTTAAAAGAAATTGCAGGGGATACGGTAAAGATAAGGAGAGCAGGACCATATTTTTTAAATATCCTGAACAAGAAAGCTGGAAAACTATCCGGCGTAAAAGAGATCCTTAAAGAGACAGGAATAAAAAGGGAAGATCTAATGGTCATCGGGGATACCGAACTCGATATCGGGATCATAAGATATGCAGGAGTAGGTGTTGCCATGGGAAATGCTTCCCAGAGGGTAAAAGATGCTGCTGATTATATAAGCACCAGTAATAGCAAAAGTGGAGTATCAAAAGCTATTAATAGATATATCTTATCACTAAAAGAAAAAAGTTAATTACTTCCTGGTGAACAATTGATAAAAAACAAGTTTGTGACATAAAAACACCACCATAAATTCTTTAAAATACAATAAAAAGTGAATTATTCGCCAGGAGCTAATTAAATATTATTAAAACTACTGTATTAAAATTTCAATTCAAGAGAAGGTCAAAATATTTAGAGGAGAACGTGTCCTCTGCGAGGACTTTTGTTTCCGAAACCTCTATTTCACCAATTTCTGAACACTTTCCTTTTCCCCTAAAAGTCATTGTTCCCAGACATAATTCTGATACCTTAAGTCCTGATCTTCCCAGATTGTGCATTTTCACTCGTGACCCTCTTGTTAAAAAATTTATTATAACCCTTTTTAAGCTATTATCGGTCAAGAAAGCTTTTTTATCTGTTCCTTTTGTGTAAATTAAAAAAATATTCCTGGTATCGTGATTTAATTTTTGATTGTCACTATGATATCCGGTCCCTTATAGCCACTTATACTGGATACATAAACTATTTTTGCAAGATCATTATCCATGTGTTTCAGTTTTATTTTCATTCCCACCCATTCAAAAAATAAATTTCTAGGGGCTTACGCCCTTAGTATTTACTTACTTCAGGCTTCGCCTGCCCGCTTCCAGCGGGGCGCCTCCATCTACAAGCTTACGCATGTAGTATTTCTGGCAGAGTAAAAAGTTTATGGATGACAAAATAACATCAATGATGAGAGAAAAAAGGACGTTCTTCCCACCAAAACAATTGAGCAGGAGAGCATATATAAAAAGCTCTGAGGAGTATGGCAGGATGTATGGCGAGTCCATAAAGAATCCTGAAAAGTTCTGGTCAGCCCAGGGAATGGAAAATTTGGATTGGTTTGAAATGGGGGATAAGGTATTGGAATATGATTTCTCAAGTATAGGAAAGGTGAAAAACCTTATGTCAGATTCTTTCCTGACTGGAAACTTAATGTATCGTACAACTGTATCGACCGATATATTAAAACATGGAAAAGGAATAAAGCTGCTATTATCTGGCAGGGTGAAAAAGAATTTGAAAAACAAACTTTAACCTATCAGCAGCTGCATGCCGAGGCATGTAAATTTGCAAATGTCTTGAAGAAACATGGCGTTAAAAAAGGTATGGTGGTTACTATCTTTTTACCTATGATCCCACAAATAGTTATAGACATGCTGGCCTGTGCCAGGATCGGTGCCATACATTCAGTAGTCTTTTCTGCATTTAGTGCGAATGCCTTAAAGGACAGGATACTTGACTGCGACTCAAAGATGGTGATTACTTCTGACATAGGGTATCACGGTGGCAGGATCATAGACCTGAAAAGTAAAACTGACCAGGCCCTGCATGAATGCGGAGGAGTGGAAAAAGTTATTGTTTTTAACAGGGGAGGCAGTAAGGTCGACATGAAACCTGGCAGGGATCTATGGTGGACCGAAGAAATAGGCGCTACTGACATAACAGATGAGATTATATCTGTGAAAAAATGGACGCAGAGGACCCCCTATTTATACTTTATACCAGCGGAAGCACGGGAAAACCAAAAGGGGTATTGCATACAACCGGAGGTTATTTGCTTTATACCCACCTTACTTCAAAATATATATTTGATTTAAAAGAAATGGATATCTACTGGTGTACTGCAGATATAGGGTGGATTACCGGTCATTCCCACATAGTATACGGGCCCCTTTCAAATGGTGCAACTATTCTTATGTTCGAAGGTATTCCAACTCATCCGGAACCTGACAGGTTCTGGAAAATAGTAGAGGGTTATAAAGCAAATATATCTTATACTGCACCCACTGCCATCAGGGCCCTGATGAAACTGGGCAGGAAATGGCTGGACAAGCATGATCTTTCCAGTTTGATGAGGATCCTGGGTACAGTAGGCGAACCAATAAATCCTGAAGCCTGGATGTGGTATTACCAGGTTATTGGAGGACAGCGCTGTCCGGTAATGGATACATGGTGGCATACTGAGACCGGAGGAATTTTAATCACTCCTCTTC
>CAYRTF010000105.1:0-6149 GCA_964427165.1 uncultured Actinomycetota bacterium
CAATAGACTCAAGCTTTCTTTTTGCAATGGAAGATATAATAAAATCAAGCCTTATCACATATCTTACTGTGCCCTTTACAAGATTGAATGCAAATCTGCGGTCAAGGCCCGAAAGCCCTGAACTATCCAATATTTCATTAAAGAGAACCTTTAGCCGGGTTCCTGATTCAAAATACCGGTCCAGTATATCAAGAGCAGTTTTGCGCGGATTTGGAGGATTCATATTATCTATTTTCAAATCTGGCTCCTACAGCAGGATGGTATCCGTTTATAAAACTTCTATAATCCATCGGTTTGGCGCCAGCTGGCTGCAGTATCTCCAAACTAATAATATCTCCGCTGCCGCATCTTACAAGTAGTCCCTGCTTTGCTCCGGATGCGATTATGGTCCCTGCAGGCTCTCTCCCTACAGATGGCTTCATATCTATAACATCATCATCTCTGCCTGCGGTTTCTCTCCGTGCATATGCCGGCACCGACCCCCTTTTAGATGCTTTAAGGATCTTTATCCTCTCTCCATCAAGGAATCCGTAAGCGCCTGGTGCTGGGGAGAAAGCTCTTATCCTGTTTACAATATCCTTTCCTGTCCCGGTCCAATCTATCAGAAGGTCGTCCTTTATAATTTTCCTCGTATAAGTGACACCCTTCTCTCCCTGAGGAAAAGGCTTGTAGCCCTCATCAGCGATCATATCAAGCACAGTTAAAAGGAGCGGGCCCCCAAAATGTATCACCTTATTTTTAAGACTCTTAAGGTCATCGTCCGGTTCAATATTAAATTTTGTCTGTGCAAATATTTTGCCTGTATCAACTTTATATACTACATCATTTATCGTTACGCCTGTCTGCCCGGCCCCATCAAGAAGGGCGCTCACCATGGGTGAAGGACCGCGGTACTTAGGAAGCATCGAGGGGTGCAGGTTGAGCCATCTGCCCGGCCATTTCTCAAATATCTCGCCGGGAAGTATCATCCCGAATGATATCACAATGCCATAATCAAAATCCACCCCTGAGAGATCCCTTATAAAGTCCCCGTCCATTTCCTTTATTTCGAATACTTTGATACCGGCCAATACTGCAGCTTCCTTTACCGGGTTTGGGGCAAGCTTTTGCCCTCTTCCCTTTTTCTTGTCCGCATTGGTAAATACCGCAGTGACTTTGTGCCTGGATCCGATTATTTTTTTTAAAAATGGTACTGAAAATTCAGAAGAGCCAAAATAGGCTATTTTCAAGATCATCTCTCCCTTTTATCTTTGAGCTCTTTTAATTTGATTTAAATTCATTTATCTTTTCCAGCAATTCGCGTCTTGATGCCGCATCAAGGTGGTCTATAAACATTATACCGTTCAGGTGGTCCACCTCATGCTGGATGACTCTTGCAAGAAGATCCTCCGCAACGAACTCCTCAGTATTACCTTTTATGTTCATGGTTCTTATCTTGATCCTGGGATATCTCTTTACCTGGAATCCCTGGATGGAGTATATTGAAAGACAGCCTTCATCACCTTCAATTTTTTTGTTTTCGATAACTTCTATTTCGGGATTAATATATGTCTCGATCTTATCCTCATATCTCACCAGTATAACCCTTTTGGTGACTCCTATCTGGGGTGCTGCAAGTCCGACGCCGCCTTCATCTTCAAGAGTGTCCAGCATATCAGAGATAAGATCAAGTACTGGTTTATCTATCTTCCCGATATTGCTTGAAGTCTCCCTCAGTACGGGATCGCCTATTTTTCTTACTTTTCTAATTGCCATATTTCACCTTTGCTCATAATATCCATACCGGATCGACATCTACTATTATCCTTATATCCCTGTTCTTTTTATATTCCTGCAAAACTTTGCCCAGCTCCACTGTCATCCTGCTTATGTCCTTCGTTTTTATAAGAATATGCCTTCTGTAAAAATGGTTTATCCTGTAAAAGGGTGCTGGTGCCGGTCCCAGTATTTTCATATCCATTTTAATGTCTTTATCTATTTTATCAAATAATTTTTTAGATTCAGCGCCAACCCGTTCCTCTTTAAGTCCCGAGATGATCATATTTATAAGGTTTGAAAAGGGTGGATAGGAAAGCTCCCTCCTGCTTTCAAGTTCCTCAGCATAAAATTTCTCATAATCTTCATCCATAAGATGCTTTATAACGCCTGAATCAGTCTTGTATGTCTGTATTATAACCCTCCCCTTTTTCTCCTTCCTTCCGGCCCTGCCGGAGACCTGGGTTATAAGCTGATAAGCCCTTTCATTCATATGATAATCCGGAAGCGACAGCATGCCGTCTGAATTTATAATGCCGACAAGTGTCACATCAGGGATATCCAATCCCTTTGCTATCATCTGGGTACCGACCAGTATTGATCTTCCCGGAGCGGAAAATTCACCAATTATTTTCTGATGTGATTTCTTCTTTGTTGTAATATCCGAATCCATCCGGTAAACAGGCACTGCCGGAAACCTGGACCTTATCCTGGCTTCCACCCTCTGGACACCGCTGCCTGCGAGAAAAAGTGTCCCTGTGCCGCAGAACGCGCATTTTCCAGTATATTTTTCTTCCCTCCCGCAATGATGGCATATAAGTTTTCCGGCATCGCGGTGGTAATTGTATGAAAGGTCGCAGGCAGGACATTTCGGTACATTGCCGCATGCCGTACAAATGACAAAGTTTGAAAACCCCCTGCGGTTAATAAAAAGTATAACCTTATTATCCTTCTCCAGCTCTTCAGTGATCGCGGCATGTAGTTTTGAAGTTATAAACTCGTCTTCCCTGGTCCTGTCAATTTTCCTGAGATCGACTATTTCTCTTTCCACATCACTTGCAGCAGCGGCCCTTACAGGTATTCTAAGGAGTGTGAATCCTTTTTCGTTTTCTGCCCGGTAGCGTGTCTTTACTGATGGTGTAGCGCTTCCGAATACTACCGGTATGTTTTTTATACCTGAAAGCTTTACTGCCACATCCTGTGTATTATATCTTACCTGGGAACCCTCCTTGTATGAAGGGTCGTGTTCTTCGTCCATTATTATTATTCCCAGGTCCGTAGCAGGGGTGAAAAGTGCCGAACGGGTACCTATTATAAGGTTCACTTCATTCTCAAGTATTTCCATCCATCTCTCATACCTTTCCGCATCACTCATATGAGAATGGTATACCGCGACCCTTGTCCCGAACCTTCTTTCAAATCTTTTAAACAGCTGGGGAGTGAGCGATATCTCAGGGACAAGTACAAGGGCCTTCTTCCCGATCTCAAGCATTCTTTCGCACACTTCCATATAGACTTCCGTCTTGCCGCTTCCGGTAACCCCCTGTATTAAAAATTTTTGCTCCCCGCCTTCACCGGCTGCAGCCAGAATTGATTCCGCTGCTTTTTTCTGGTATTGATTGAGGACTATCCTGCCTGCAGGCATATCCGGAGCCGTGTCATACTTAAAGCTGCGCCTGACTCTCTCCATATCTATTTTGACTATGTTTTTTTCTACCAGTCTTTTTATTGTTTCCGAAGAAGTAGCAGCTGCAGCCAGCAGGTCCGTTCTCCTGAGTCCCTCCCGCCCTGCTTTTAAAAGGTGCTCCACTATCCTTTTTTGAGCTCCTGAATTCTTAAGCAGCGGTCCATTTAGCATATCTTCCGCCGGCCCTTTACCCGGCGGACCGATACCCGAAACTCCGCACAGCCTTATTACGGCCTCAAATTTGTACCCGACACTTTTATCCTCAAGAGATGCTCTTGTTTTTTTACCCGGCGGCAGGAATAGCCTGAGCACGCTTGTAAGCGGTTGAATATAATACGAACTCATCCACCTGGCAAGCTCTATCCGTCCATTATCAAACAAAGGAGGAACGTCAACAATGCTTGATATGGGTTTGGTTTTTTTTGGATCGATATCCGTGGAGTCCTTGATGCTTACGATATAGCCTATTTCCCTCCGGCTCTTAACGGGGACAAGGACCACGCTTCCTATCTGCAACTTGTCCGCCATACCGGAGGGTATATAGTAGTCAAAGGGATGGTCCGCGCCAAGTGACCTTATATCAATATAGACTTCTGCATATTTTTGCCCGGATCCCATATAAGAATAGTTCTATAGTATCATTTATATTTAGCTTTCCATTTACTAAAAAGCTATTCACCTATTGTCTCACGTAAAAAGGTAGTCGGAAGTTAATACATCGCCCTGTATAAAAATCTGCATGAAACCGGTACATAGCATTAAAGATATACAGGCAGTAATAAGATAGATGCATCATATTATAGCAATGTGCCAAATACCGCCTGGACCTGCTCTATTTCAGTCCAAGGAAATCCTTGACTGCATCTACCCTGTCAAGTTTCTCCCATGTAAAGTCCCTGTCATGCCTGCCAAAATGTCCATAAGCTGCTGTTTTTTGGTATATCGGCCTTAGCAGGTCAAGATCCCTTACAATAGCCCCCGGACGAAGGTCAAACAACTCATTTACCGCTTTTCCGATCTTTGCAGGTTCGACTTTTTCAGTACCGAAAGTGTCGACCATAACAGATACGGGATGTGATACTCCTATGGCATATGCCACTTCAAGTTCGATCTTGTCGGCTGCGCCAGCGGCCACAAGGTTCTTTGCAACATATCTTGTGGCATATGCAGCAGAACGGTCCACTTTCGAAGGATCCTTCCCTGAGAAAGCGCCGCCTCCATGACGGGCCATTCCGCCATAGGTGTCCACTATTATTTTTCTTCCCGTAAGACCGGCATCGCCCATGGGACCGCCTATTGTAAATTCACCCGTAGGATTTACAAAAAGCTTCATATCCTTTGATATGTATTCTTCCGGAATAATAGGCTTTACGACAAACTCCATTACATCCGGCATTATCTGTGTTTCTATGTCTATATTGGGAGCATGCTGCGAAGATACGACTATAGTCTCAATGGATACAGGTTTGTCGTTTTCATATTTTACACTCACCTGTGATTTTCCATCCGGCCTGAGGTATGGTAAAATTCCTGCTTTTCTTACCTCTGAAAGACGGTGTGCAAGTTTGTGTGCAAGCATTATCGGAAGGGGCATGTACTCAGGTGTCTCATTACACGCATAGCCAAACATCATTCCCTGGTCCCCCGCGCCCTGCGAATCTACTTCATCTTCATATCCATTACCGACCCTGGATTCAAATGCTTTATTGACTCCCTGTGCTATATTCGGAGACTGGCTGCCAAGCGATACCATCACGCCGCATGTCTCATAATCAAAACCGTATTTTGCACGGGTATAACCGATATCTTTAATTACCCGCCTTACAATAGTGGGTATCTCAACATATGTATTAGTAGTAACCTCTCCCGCAACTACTACTATACCTGTCTTTAAAAGCGTCTCTACGGCCACTCTTGCTTTCGGGTCATCAGCGATGATCGCATCAAGCACAGCATCTGAAATCTGGTCCGCCATCTTATCAGGATGGCCTTCGGTAACTGATTCAGATGTGAACATGTAATCTCTTTTTTTTGACATTTCTTTTTTTGCCCTTTCTTTTTAATATTTTAGGATTCCCAGTATCCCGTGATTTTATTTATTTCTTTTTTATCTTTTTATGGGTTTTTACTATCTCATCCCAGATCCCGGCTGCTATTATCCTCTTTTTTGCTCTCTTCAGCTTAATCCGCTCTTTTCCTCCTACTATTATGCCAACTTCATTAAAGTCGCTTTCCATGCCGATGTCTTTCCTGGAGATATCATTTACTACTATCATATCTACTGCTCTCCCGGACATCTTGTCGGCGGCGCTCCTGGCATTATATCCACTTTCAGCGGCAAACCCCACTAAAAATTGTTCCTTACTTTTCCTTGTCGAAAGAATCTCCAAAATGTTTTCATTTAATTTAAATTTTATCTTTGAAAGAAGACCGTCTTTCTTTGAGATCTTGCCTGAAAAGCATTTTTCGGCCACAATATCGCTTACCGCTGCCGCCATTATTATTATATCCGACCTTTTAAATTCCTTCAGTATTTGTCTTTTCATATCCGCAGTATTTTCCGCATAGCGGATATCTACGCCATAAGGAGCCAACATGGATCTTGCCGAACTTATCAGTATGACTTCTCCGGCTCCCCTGGAATATGCCTCCTCTGCAAGTGCATGGCCCATCTTGCCGCTGGAAGCATTTGAGATATACCTTACGG
>CAYRTF010000106.1:0-6095 GCA_964427165.1 uncultured Actinomycetota bacterium
TGATATAGTGGTCCTTTAGTTTTTGGATCATTTTAGCATTCCTTCTCTTTTCAACTCTTCCTAATAAAAATTCAGATAATACAAAGTCCCCAATATTGATGAGGATATAAGCTGCTATCCCTGTACCGCCTATTATAAGCAGTATAGTATATATGGTACCTGCAATAGAGAGGTCCTTGACCAGGCCATAGCCTACAGTGGTTATAGTTATAGTTGTCATAAAAAGTGCATCCAGAAAAACCATGTCCTCTATTAGCATATACCCGATAGAACCAAGAAAATAGATCAATATCAGTGCTCCCACGGATATGGCGATCCTTCTTGCTAATTGTGACATGTTTCTAGATCTCATAATTAAATTTTTACCCAATACTGTGATTTTTTCAAGACATATATTCTGTTGAGAATCTATTAAGATATATAGGTTTTACACTTATTATTTTTATCCGGGTAAAAAATTCCCAAAAAAATAATATTTTTTTGGATATAAAACAAGAATCTTAATATAATATTTATTATAGTAAAATTTTTTATGCCAATATTTATTTTAGTATCCGGTTATGGAAGGAGAAGAGATGTCGCACCATAAGACAGAAAAAAACCTGGCAGAGGCTTTTGCAGGTGAATCACAGGCAAACAGGAAATATCTTGCTTTTGCAAAAAAAGCAGACGAGGAAGGATATCCCCAGGCAGCGAAGCTTTTCAGGGCTGCAGCTGATGCAGAGACTATACATGCCCACAATCATCTTAGAGCTATGAAGGGTGTCAATTCAACAAAGGAAAACCTGGAGGCTGCTGTCAGCGGAGAGACTTTTGAATTTAAGGACATGTATCCGAAAATGATCGAGGAAGCCGGCGCAGAGGGCCAAAATGAGGCAAAACTCAGTTTTAATTTTGCAAATAAAGTAGAAGAAGTGCATGCGGAGCTGTACCAGGACTATCTGGACAATCTTGGAAATAATGCGGACACTCCCATTTTTGTCTGCCAGGTATGCGGAAATACAGTAGAGGGTGCTGCCCCGGACAAATGTCCGATATGCGGCAATCCAAAAGAGATGTTCAATGAGATCAAATAAGAAATATGCCTGCTGATATGGATAGGGTCCGGAGCAAAAAGCTGGCGGGCCCTATTTTTTATATTCCACAGGTATTTTATATCTGGAATATATTAAATTTCTGTCTTATCCGTAATTCTTTAGAAATTCTTCGATCTTTTCATCAATAAGATCCCTGGTCTTCCTGAAGCTGTCTAATCTTTTTTCATAACTTCCGGCAGCAGCTGAAGGATCTTCAAGACTCCAGTGAATATATCTGGTCATAGCATCTCCCAGAAAAACGGGACAGGATTCGCGGGCATTGTCACATACTGTTATCACAAAGTCAAAACTGCTTGAAATAAACCGTGCTACGTTTTTTGATGAATTTTTTGAGATATCTATACCCGATTCCGCCATCACCGTGATTGTGAGGGGATTAAGTCCTACAGGGAATGTGCCTGCACTTTCTATGTGCCAGCTCTTGCGGTACTTCTTTAAAAAACCCTCGGCCATCTGGCTGCGGATAGAATTACCCGTACAGAGTACCAGCACTTTTATTTTAGTATTTTTCCGGTTCAATATGCTACCTCAAATTATTATTTTAAGAGAATATTTTTACTATTAAACTGGTCTATTTTACCCTAAAAATAATATTTTTTAATCATAAAAATACATGGAATATATGTAAAGATAAAGTAATTTAACAGTATGTATGTTTGGGAATATTGTTCAAATAGTTCTTATGGTGTATATTTACAAATAATTTTTAAAACTCCTTCATAATATACTCTATATTATTGTCCTTATATACTGGACAATAACTATGAGTATATGATAATACTATTATGGCATAGGAATTATAGAATATTTATCAATGATCTTAAAAATGGACCAGCAGTGGAAAATAAATCAATGCATGAAGAAGATAAAGGGACCCTCTTTGTATGCGGGACACCGATTGGAAATCTGGGCGATGTCAGCTTCCGGCTCCTGGATACCCTGAAACAGGCGGATATCGTCCTTGCAGAAGATACAAGGACCATAAGGAAGCTCCTATCAAGATATGATGTCAGGAAAAAAGAGATCATAAGCTATCATCAGCACAGCAGCGAAAAGAGACTTGATTCAATAATAGGAGAACTCAAAAATGGGAAAACAGCTGCCCTTGTATCGGAGTCAGGCATGCCGTCCATACAGGACCCGGGACACGAGATCATAGGGCAATGCATAAAAGACAATATTGCCATTACGGTAGTACCGGGGCCAAGCGCTGCCATAAGCGCTCTTGTATTGTCAGGTCTTCCTTCTGATAGTTTTCTATTTATAGGGTTTCTTCCAAGGTCAGGTGAGAAACGGAGCTCAAAGATCTCTGAGATATCCGGTCTTCCCCATACGCTTATCTTCTATGAGTCGCCAAAAAGGATAGAGAAACTCCTTGGGGAGCTTATAAAAAAACTTGGGGACCGGCGCTCAGCCCTTATAAGGGAGATGACAAAAATATATGAAGAGGCCATCCGGGGGAGATTAAGTGAAATACTTGAAGACATAGGTGCAAGAGCCTCTATAAAAGGGGAGATAGTGCTGGTAGTTGAAGGAAACCGGGGGGAACTGATATCTGGATATACTGAGGATGAGATAAAAAATAAGCTTATGGACCTTATAAGCCAGGGGATCAGCAAAAAGAATGCTCAAAAGATAATCAGGTCCAGGTATGACATAGACAGGCAAAAATTGTATAATATTTCAACGAAAATTTGAGAATATAGGAAAAAACTAAAAAGGATCATATGGAAAATAAAAAGTTCTACATAACTACCGCTATCCCTTATATGAATGCAAAGCTTCATCTGGGGCAGATCTATGAATTTATTGTCACAGATGTTATAGCAAGGTTTAACCGGCTGCTTGGAAAGGATACCTACTTCCTTACCGGTTCAGATGAACACGGGCAAAAGATCGAGAAAAGTGCAAAAGATAAGGGTGTAAGCTCCCAGGGCTATGTGGATGCAATGGTAGCCGACATGAAGAGGCTTCTCAAAGTCTATAATATAAGTAATGACAGCTATATAAGGACAACGGATGAGAAGCATGAGAAAGTAGTGCAGAATATCCTTACAAAGTTAAATGAGAACGGGGACCTTTATAAAAGTACATATGAAGGCGATTATTGTGTTCCATGCGAGACTTTTCTTACAGAGGGGCAGCTGGTGGACGGAAAGTGTCCTGAATGCGGAAGGGACGTCGAACATGTAAAGGAGGAAAACTATTTTTTCAAATTATCTGAATACGGACAGAAATTAATAGATCATATTGAAAAAAATCCTGACTTTATTATTCCGGAGACCAGGAAAAATGAGGTTCTGGGGCTGCTCAAACAGGGACTTAATGACATAAGTGTCTCAAGGACAGCTGTGGAATGGGGAGTTCCGATCCCCTTTGATTCAAAGCACTACTGCTATGTATGGGTAGATGCCCTGATAAACTATATTTCGGCCCTTGGTTACTCCAGTGAAGATCCTTCACTTTTTAAAAAATACTGGCCCGCTGACCAGCAGCATATAGGAAAAGACATCCTGAAGTTCCATGCTGTTATATGGCCCGCTATCCTGATGTCGCTGGGCGTAGATCTTCCAAGACACATAGTGGTCCATGGATGGCTGCTGATGGGAAAGGAAAAACTGTCAAAATCCAAGGGGATCACGCTGGACCCGGACGAGATAGCGGATAAGTACGGAGTTGACGGAGTAAGGTATTTTCTCACAAGGGAACTTTCATTCGGGCAGGATGGCTCGTTTACTGATCCTGCTTTTATAAAAAGATATAATGCGGACCTGTCAAATGATATCGGAAACCTTGCATCAAGAACGCTTGCGATGATAGAAAAATACAGGGATGGCTTGATACCTGCAAAGGTAAAAAGTCCGGACTTTGAAAAAGCGTGGGAAGAGACAAAGAACAGCACTCTTGAGTTGATCGGACAGTTTAAAATATCGGAAGCTCTGATAAAAGTCTGGGAATTTATAAACAAGGCCAATAAGCACATAGAAGACAGCCAGCCCTGGACGCTTGCAAAAAGCAGTGAACAAAAAGACATAGATAAGCTTGATGCGGTCCTTTATGAGGTCTCTGAGTCTATAAGGCTCTCCGCCCTCATCCTTATCCCGTTTATGCCATCCAGCTGCCAGAAGATACTTAACCAGCTTGGAATAGAAAAGAAAACCGGGGACATAAGGCTCGAAGCAGACGGTGGCTGGGGAAGTTTTGAAGGAAATACAAAAACCGGGGAAAGAGAGATCCTTTTTCCAAGGATAGAAGATAAATAGATGTATTTTATAGATACACATGCCCATCTTGACATGATCAAGAGCATGACGCCTGAAGGATCCCTGAAAAGATCTTTAAGTGATGGTGTCAGGTGTTTGATCAATATAGGTTCAAGCATAGAAGGCAGCAGGAAGTCAGTAAGATATGCCAGGCAGTTCCCTGATGTCTTTGCAAGTGTCGGCATACATCCCCATGATGCAAAAGATTTTGGCGAGAGCGAGATCAAGATCCTCAGGTCCCTGATCGCCGGCAGTGAAGAAGCGCCCCCGGGTGAAGCGCCTCTGGAAAGCGGCAGCGGAAAGAGGTTTGAAAAAGTGGTAGCGGTGGGAGAGACGGGTTTTGATTTTTTCCGGAACTTGAGCCCCCGCCCGAGCCAGGAGAAAGCTTTCAGGGCCCATATCGAGCTTGCCGCCGAATATGATCTCCCCCTTATAATACATGACAGGGATGCCCATGAAGAAACACTTGATATATTAAAGGAATATTCTACCAGCAAAAGCCTGAAGGGAGTCATACACTGTTTTTCAGGGGACCTGGATTTTGCATCGAGGTGCATAGATGCTGGACTCCACATATCATATACCGGGGTCATCACTTATCCGAATGCAAAAGGCCTTCAGGATGTAGTAAGAGAGATCCCGATAGAGAAAATATTTATTGAGACGGATTCCCCCTTCCTTGCTCCCCAGGATAGAAGGGGGAAAGAAAATTATCCTGGAAATGTAAAGTATATTGCTCAAAAGATCGCTGAACTAAAAAACCTGACTATTGAAGAAGTGGCTGCAGCGACCTCAAAAAATGCTGAAGAATTCTTTAAACTCACTCCTTTTATAAAATAATAGGTCTCTATTATGAATAACTATATAAGCTCCCCCGGAAAAACTGCAAAAATACTTTCAGATAATAATATACGGCTGCGGAAAAGCCTGGGACAGAATTATATCATAGATACTAATAGCGTTAAGAAAATGGTCTCCACCGCCAGGGTCACAGGGGAGGATGTAATACTTGAGATAGGCTGCGGAATAGGGAGCCTTACAGAGATCCTGCTTGAAAACGGACCGGCAAGAATAATATGCATTGAAGTGGATAGGAAAATAGCAGGGGTATTTAAGGATATTTTCCTGGGTAAGATAGAAGATGGACAAATAGAGCTGATAATAGAAGACGCTATGGATATTGACTATGGCAGACTTAGCGCTGCCTATGATATAAATAAGATGGTATCAAATCTTCCATACAAGATCGCGGCTCCGCTGATCCTTAAGATCCTGAAAGAGTCGGAAAAGATACCGCAGTCCTGGATGACGATACAAAAAGATATTGCAGACAGGCTGACTGCCGAACCGGGAGACAAGAACTATAGTTCCTATACTGTAAAATCCAATACTCTTGCTTGCTACAGGTCCTGTTTTAAGATCTCCAGGAATTGCTTCCTTCCAAAACCATTTGTGGATTCTTCTGTAATCGAGGTTACCCGTAAAAAGATACCGGATGAATTAAGATCATCGGATGGCATCGAAAGTTTTTTTGATCTTGTCAATGCAAGTTTTGCCCACCGGAGGAAAATGCTTCTTAACTCACTTTCCAGAAGTGATGATTTCAGCCAGAAGCTGGACAGTATAGAAGAGCTTCTGCCTGAAATCGGAAAAAATAAAGAGGTGCGCGCTGAGGAGCTTTCACTTGAGGATTATATATTCTTATATGAGAATCTCAAGATATAATATTTAATAC
>CAYRTF010000107.1:0-6027 GCA_964427165.1 uncultured Actinomycetota bacterium
GCTTAGTTTTAATCTTTTTTGTATGAACTATCGAAGCCAGGGTTATTTCCTGAGGAATCTGCTCGATTATGCCATGCAGATGCAGTGCACTAATAAAGGAAACATAAGTCCTGTTTTTAGGAAGCAAGAGAGGAATAATACTATATGGGCTTAGTTTTTCATTTTCAGTTTCTGCCCAAATACCACGGGTCACTTTTAAAACAAGCCCCCTACGTTCAAGAGTTCTTAACATTTTTGAAGCATTAGAAAGTGAACTGCCTGAAAGAATTGCTGCTTCCCTGGTAGTAAATACAGGTCTGTTTAGCTTTTTTATAAATGTTAAAATGGATTTTCTAACCATGTCTTTTTATCAACTCATCCAGTAAATTTGCTACTTTTAATTTTATTTCATCCCAAAATATTGAGGAGCTGTAACTGGCTTGCTCATCAGGTGATAAAAATGATACTACGCTGTCACGGAACTGCTCAAAAGTCACAGAGAATAAATTCTCATATGCTCTTTCCAGTTTTTCTTTTTTAGGTGTTTTAAAACTATTTACTTCAGAATCATTTAGCTTTGGACTTAAGATATATAAGTCAAAAATATCTCTTGCCTGAACTGCTGGTCTGGAAGCAAGTGCGTTTATCTTTTGTAAGGTTGCAGCCACAGCATTATAATGTGGTACTATCACAGGTATTAGCTTATAAGCACGCAGTATAGAATCAGGCACGGCACTTGCCACAATACCGTCTTTTAGACCCCTCCTGGAAAATTCAACTTTGGTAAAGAGATCTTCTCCTGCAAAAGTTTTAAGGTGTATTTTAAATCTTTGTGTTGTTTGGGTTTGTTTTGCTTTTACCATATCTGGAACAGAAATACTTTGTATACTGTATGGTCTTAGATTATCAATAAAATTTTGTGATCTAAGTATTTGCAATACTATATCCTGGATAGCATCTACTCTTACCTGGGTAAGATCAAGATCCATATCTTCGGAGTATCTTATGCTTCCAAAGAAAAACCTCATGTTTACTCCACCTTTTAAGGCATAGTATCTGGGATCAACCTTTCGGCTGAACCACCTTAAAAATTCAAGATGGAATACTTCTCTCTGTTGTAATGAATCATACATAATTATGTATTATAGTTTACTAATAAGTAAATTACAATACATAATTAATTATAAAGAACCTGTAATTATTGTTCACTATTTTTACTTGTTCACTGATAATGAACATTGCTTGTAACTGAACAAATGATGTTTGAAGCTCATAAGAAAATCCCGGTTTGAATTGAATTCACTCACTACTTTTGCTCTCTATTTTAAATTTACTAAAAATTTCATAATAGTTTAAACTGCATATTTACAATTTCCCATACAAAATATAAAGCAAGGGCAATAAGTACTGCTCCGGATATCTTCTCTATAAGGTGCTGGTATTTTGAGACCTTTTTTAGGTTTTTAAGTATCACAAACACACTTTTATATATTTTTTTATAAATAACATACACACTTTTTCCTTTATAGAGACTTCAATTTACTGCTGAGAGACTTCTCTAAAATAATCCATAGTGCACCCTGGATGAACTTCCTCTCTTAACCAATCAACTATATAATCTCTTTTAGCCGATAATATTGGAAATTCTCCTAAATCTGTTATCTCCCAACATAATCCATCGTTTTTAAATAATTGCTTCACATGAGTATTGTAGTCCTGCACAGAATCTCTAAAAGAATAGGAATCCCAAACACCTTGCTTAAATAAAGTAGTGTCAATCCTAGTAGAAATTTTTTCTTCATTCAAAAGTTTCTCGAATTCCTCCATTTTTAAATACTCAAAACCTTCTCTATTTAAATCTTCGAATGATGGCAGATCAAAGACGTTTAGGTATGCTTCTAAAATATGTGTTGAGAGTTCTGAATGTATTATCTGTTCCAGCCATGTATCTGTGTAGCCCCATTTCTCCCCTTTATTTACTATATAGATATTACCATTGCTCGTATTAAAACCACCGCCAATCTCATAACCTATATTTATAGAATCTAAAATATACAACTTATTGAAATTTATGTTAATTAGAACTTCTTCAAAATGTTTTTTTATAGAACGATATGCCACATCCGTAGTTCACCTGGCTTGATCTTTGCATTGCTCCAATAACTCTCTGCTGTGTTATTTTATTCTGTTAAAATATTCCTGGATAATCTGTAATTGTTTTTTCAGAATATTTTTCCATAGAAATTTCGGTATTTCTTTGCTTCTGTAGGAAACTTTGGTCCTTTTTAACACTCCATCACTAACGAATTTCCTGTATTAATAATGACCAGTAATCTTTATATCTCCATCTCAAGCACTACCGGGCAGTGGTCGGAACCCATAACATTACTGAGAATATATGAATCCATTAAATTACTCTTTAGCTCTTCTGATACAAAAAAGTAATCAAGCCTCCAACCGACATTTCTTTCCCTGGCCCTTGTCTTATAATCCCACCATGAATATTGTCCGCCTTCACTATTGAACAAGCGGAATGTGTCCAGATACCCGGATCTTACCACTTTATCTATCCAGGCTCTTTCCTGTGGTAAAAAACCAGTATTTTTTTCATTTGCTTTTGGCCTCGCAAGATCGATCTCCTTATGAGCCGTATTGATATCACCACAGAATATTACTTTTTTACCCTCATCCCTTAGTTTGTCTATAAATCTTAGAAAATGATCATAGAAATCCATCTTATACTCAAGTCTTGCCGGTGAGGCTCCTCCATTTGGAAAATATACATTTAAAAGCACATAGTCTTCAAAGTCCAGTATCAGCACCCTTCCCTCTTCATCAAATCTTGATACGCCCAGCTCATAGCTGACTTTCCGTGGTTTTATCCTGGTATAAACAGCAACCCCGCTATAACCTTTCCTGGCAGGGGAAGAAAAATACGTGCGATATCCGCCTATTTCTTTAAACTCCGGAGGTATTTGCTCAGGTTTTGCTTTTGTTTCCTGGAAACAGTACATATCTGCTTCCTCTTTATATATGAAATCGGCCAATCCCTTTTTAAATACTGCCCTTATCCCATTAACATTCCAGGAGATCATCTTGATTTTCTGCATCTGATCCCTTTCCAGAGTAGATAAGCGGCTGCTGAAACAGCAGTGAGTATCAGGTAGATATGTAGCAGAAGATCACCATATTTTGCATAGAAAGTCTTATTTTCCATCAAATATATCTCGCCATATATCACATCCTTTTGCATCAGGTCAGCCTTTTCCTTTATATCTCCATCAGGTGATATTATTGCGGAAAATCCAGTGATGGAGCTATGGACCACATAGCATCCATTCTCAATCGCCCTCACTTTCGAAAAGATAAGATGATGCCATGGGGCCATACTATCATTAAGGCTGGAATCATCAGAAACGACTATTATGGCTTCGGCCCCATTGTTCCTGAACTGCCTGGCAATACCAGGAAGTGTGGACTCGTAGCAGATATTAAATCCCAGATACCCTTTATTTGGCAAAAGTACAGGTGAAGTGTCTCTTCCTGGTTCAAGATTGACTATAGAAAAATCAAGAAACCTTAAGAATCCAAGCATGTCGGGATGAGGCATGTACTGGCTGAATGGGACCGGGTGAATCTCATCATACTTCCCTAAAATATTCATCTGCCGGCCATACAATAATATTGAATTGTGCCAGACCTCTTTATTGCCGTCATGAGTGTACTGCCCGATCAAAATATTAAGGTCCTCTTCCTCCATAATACCCAGTGCCCATTCTGAAAATACAGGATTTTCATCAATATTGCCCCATAAGGCACTCTCCGGGAATATCACAAGTTCCGTCCCCGGTTTAAAATAGAAGTCCGTGCTATACCGTTCCGGGATGATTTCCAGCCCCTTTTCAGAATATTTATTCCCAAATAATATCTTTGGTTGAACAGAAGCAATATTTACCTCTTCATATCCCTTTTCCTTGATTACCCTGTCAAGTGTCTGGTTTACGCTATTAAACCCGTAGGCCACAAATACGATCAATATTGAAAAAGCTATCACTAAAAATTTTAATTTAAATCTTCTATTCTGATTGAAATATATAATGGTCTCAAACAGTGCCATATTGAAGAGAAGTATGATAAAGGAAACTCCGTAGATCCCTGTAAAACGTGTTATATGCATCAAGGGTAAAAAATTATGCTGGGAATAACCCAAAATACCTATTGTAAATGCCAAAAAAGTTTGAGATCTCACAAATTCTACCAGTACCCACAAAGCAGGTATCATAAACATGCGCAGATATGAATTCTGGATCTTATTGATTATAAAATATGCAGCTATACCGAATATTATAAAATAAATACTGAGAGCAGCAAACACAAGGGGCCATATATACTTAACATACAGTTCTACAAGCCAGAAGGTCATCCCTGCAAAAAATCCCATTCCACAAACAAAACTGTATAGTACTGTCATCTTTGGGCTTGAACCTTTTATTACAAATAGAAATGGTATAAGCGCAAACCAGATAAAAAACCCAAGGTCCATAAAACTCAAGAAAAGCAGAAGTGCAGAAAGAAGAGATAGAATGATCTTCTGATATGTCTTCACAAATATCTCCCCTGTACTTATTCTATTTACGGTATACACAAACGCAGTGCAACAACCCACTGCCCGTAATTAGAATTATACAAGAATAAGGATATGTAATGAATGACTAATATTTATTCCAGATCAGAAAAATACTCCTTTAGACTTGAGCTCCTTGAAGGATGCCTTAATTTTTCAAGAGCTTTATTCTCGATCTGCCTTATTCTTTCCCTGGTAAGCTTAAAGTTCCTGCCCACTTCCTCAAGAGTCTTTGGCTGTCCGTTCTGAAGCCCATATCTTTGCTTTATTATATTTTTTTCCCTATCATCGAGAGTGTCCAATATTGTTGTGACTTGTCTGCTCAAACTTGATTTTGAGGCACTTTTATCTGGACCCTCTATGGTCCGGTCCTCAATAAAATTTCCAAATATTTCATCCTGCTCCTCACCGTAAGGTTCTTCAAGAGATAGTGGTTCCTGGGATATCTCTAACAGTAATTCAATTTTTTCTACATCCATATTCAATGCTTTAGATATTTCCTTACTTTCCGGTTCTCTTCCAAGTTTTTCCCTTAGCTTCCCCTGCACAGCATACAATTTATATATCTGTGTTATCATATGAACAGGTTTTCTTATTACCCTGGCCTTATCAGCAATAGCCCTGGTGATACCCTGTCTTATCCACCATGTAGCATAGGTCGAAAATTTAAATCCTCTTTTATGGTCAAATTTTTCAGCCGCCCTTATAAGACCCAGGTTTCCCTCCTGCACCAGATCCAGAAAATTAAGACCTTTATCCAGATATTTCTTTGCCACACTTATCACAAGTCTCAGGTTTGCTTCTACGAGTTTTTTCTTAGCGTCTTCATTTCCCATCTGTATTTTAAGTGCAAGCATCTGCTCTTCTACATTGTTTAGAAGCTTTATTTTCCCAATATCCCTTAAATATATTTTAGCGGAATTATTATTTGCAAATTCCCTTCTTAAATTAGTTTTTGTAGCCATTTTTTACCTCTTCTTTTAAGAAATAAATCATACGGTTCACAAATAAGCTTACTGCCGAATATAAATTACTACTATTACTATGTATACTATCAATTTAGTAATATATATTTCATTAAATATCTCATACTTCTTTTAAATTGTCAAATATTTTGCAAGATCTTTATTGATAGTATTCGGAGCCATACTAAAATCCTAAGTAAAAAATAAATATCATCCAGGATCATCCCGGCATGCATAAGCAGTAAATGGCACTACGGTATGAGGATAAGATTTTTTTAACCTAAGCCCTGAGGCTGGCATTAAAGTTTTTTCTGAGATTTTCCATTATTCTATTTGTAATTATTTCCACTTCGCTGTCTTTTAGCGTTCTGTTTTCTCCCCTGAAGCTAAGAGAGTAAGCAAGGCTTTTCTTACCCTGTTCCACTTGCTTGCCTCTATAAATATCAAATAGTCTTATAT
>CAYRTF010000108.1:0-5939 GCA_964427165.1 uncultured Actinomycetota bacterium
CTGCCGGACAGATCACTAATTGCGATGCCCTTCATCCCGGTTATGGTTTTCTTGCGGAAAATGATCAGTTTGTAAGTATATGCCATGATAATGATATTACATTTATTGGTCCGCCAGCCGAAGCTATAGCGCTTGCAGGCAATAAATCAAAAGCAATAGAAGTGATGAATAAAAGTAAGATCCCTGTTATCCCCGGTTCAAATGGCAATATAAAGGACATCAGATCCGCAGCAAGACTATGCCAGAGATTGACATATCCAGTCATAATCAAAGCTGCTTTCGGCGGAGGCGGCAAGGGTATGAGGATATGCCGTAACAAAAAGGACCTTTTTGAATTTTACCCCATGGCCAAAGCTGAATCAGAAAAAGCTTTTGGTGCGGGGGAAATATATATCGAAAAATATATTTCAAAGCCAAGGCATATAGAATTTCAGATAGTTGCAGACAATTATGGAAAGATAATCTGCGTCGGCGAAAGAGAATGCTCAATACAGAGAAGACACCAGAAGCTTATTGAGGAAGCACCTGCTGTAAATCTTCCACCAAAACTTTCAAGACTTATGCGGGAATTTGCAGTAAGGGCAGCCAGGGCCATCGATTATAAAAACCTTGGCACAATAGAGTTCTTGCTGGATGAAAATAATAATTTTTATTTTATTGAAATAAATACAAGAATACAGGTCGAACATCCAGTGACCGAAGCTGTTACAGGCATGGACCTGATCAAGGAGCAGATAAGGATAGCTTCAGGGAGAAAGATCAATAATCATAAGGAACATTACTTCCCCAGGGGACATGCGATAGAACTAAGAATAAATGCCGAGGATCCCCAGAATGATTTTGCCCCGAGCCCGGGAAAAATAACCGGAAGCTTCCTGCCGGGAGGTCCCGGGGTAAGGGTGGATACATTTATTGGACCAAATAGTGAAATATCCCCTTTTTACGACTCACTGATCGCCAAGCTAATAATATGGGAGACCGACCGTAAAAGTGCGATAGCGCGTTCTGTGAGAGCCCTGGAAGAGCTTAAGATCGAAGGCGTCAGGACGACGATACCATTTCACAAAAGGATACTTGCCAATAAGAAGTTTGTAAATGGCCAGATCCATACCCACTTCATAGAAGAAGAATTTAAGCAGTAGTCAGGAGCGTGTCCGGGAACTGGGCTCAGGCTCCTAATAATTATAGATCTCTATAAGCAGTCCTTCTTTATCCCGCAGATATAGAGTATCGTGATCATTGTTCCATACCGGCCGGGGGCTATCCCAAAACATATACCGGTCATCATCTTCGCTTCTATCCTTGCCCCCGCCTGAAAACAGGATGATCCGGGTGCCCGGATTGAATTTATAACTGTCAAAACGGTATATATTTGTCCCGCTGTCCTTTATTGTCCACCCTGAGGTATCCAGTATCCCGGAGCCGGTGTTCTCGAGTATTACAAATTCACCATTTATATTTTCATTATCATTTCCCTGGGCATTAAAAAAGATATTTATACCGACCATATCGATTTTTGACGATTCCCAGAGACCAAGATCGTTTTCCCTGGCATATCTTTCAGCTTCCAGGAACTTTTCTGAATATTTCACATCCGGAGGATAAGTAAAGATATTGGCAAATCCCCTTTTTACCATCTCAAGATTTACAAATATATCTTCCAGATATACATACCGGAGTTTTCTGCCATACTGATCGTATTCAGATATATCCTTTTCCAGCCAGACTTCTTTTCCCAGTATCATTATTTTAAGCACATCCCTGGCCTCTGCATAGAAATACATCCCCACCTCCGGCGTATTTATCCCTATAAACCTTATCCTTTCACCACCGGAGAGTACTATGGTGTCTCCATCTATTACTTCAATCACTTTATATCCAGGATCATTATAGCTACCCCCTTCAGGGTTTCCGCCGTCAGCCTCACCCGCAGTGCCTTCATTATCAGAACCTTCGACTTCAACAATAATGTTGACATCTTCTTCCCGGGAATCATTTATCGCCTGTCCGGCTTCATCTATTATTGTTTCTTCATATATATGGTTTTGAATACTATTTTCTCTGCGGTCAAAATCATAAAAGAGCCCGCAGCCTGCAGCCGGAGTGATACAAAGGACCGCAAACACTGCCAGGGCTCTAACAAACAGGTTTTTACTTAATATCATTTGATTATTTTTTTCCGCAGGTCTGAGATCTTCTTCTTTGTGTCCGGGTCAAGTCTATCCTCAAGCGGATAAAAGTTCCCCCGGGACCGGTTCTTATTTTCTTTTACAGTCTGTCTTATATTTTCTTTAACAGAATCTATTTCCAGGCTGAACTCCCTGCTGGATTTACGTATTATATTCTTCCCAAAGATTACTTTTTGCTGCAAATAATCTGATGTCACTACAAATACCTTTCTCTGGTCCGACCACTTTTTTGCAAGTTCTTCAATGACTGTATCTGCAGTCTCACCTTTCCTGGAGTGTATTACTTTTATATTATCAACAGTTTGAATACCCCTGGCCCTATTAGAACTCCCTTTTGCATCAAAAACCACAATAATACTGCACTCTTTTTGGGACCCATAAGCTGAAAGATCTGAGATGAGCCGGTCCTTTAGATCTTCAATATCGGTATTTTCTAGTTTACCGGCACGGTAGAAATAAAAAATATAATTATGTCCATCTATTATAAGTAAATCTTTCAATTGCCTCCCGCTCCAATAAACTTCTCCTGTATATGATGCAATATAATACCGCTGGCTACCGATACATTCAAAGACTGCATATTGCCACTGAGCCTTATCGAGACCAGGATATCACAGTTTTCAGTAACGAGCCTGCTCATCCCCCTGTCTTCGCTCCCCATTACAAGTGCCATGGGAAATGTAAAATCAATTTTCTCCAATACTTCCAGCCGTCTGTCTTCTATAAGTGTCGTCCCATATATCCAGAATTGTGCAGTCTTTAATTTCTTTATCGTCTTTACAATATTTGGGACCTTGAATATCCTTATACCCTCCAGTGCCCCGGCAGATATTTTTGAGACCATTTTATTTAGCGGTACGCTCCTGTTCCGTGAGATTATGATGCCGTCAAATCCAAAAGCATAACAATTCCTGATGATCGAGCCAAAATTTCCCACATCGGTCACTCCATCCAGTATTACCAGTTTTGAATCTGTTCCGGGTCCTTTTTCAAGATAATCATCCAGGTTCCCTGAATTATATGAGGAGACTCTTGCCATTATCCCCCGGGGATTGCAGCCATCGCCTGGAATATCTCTAAAATCCCTGTCTTCTATTATCCTGACCGGAACAGCACGCTTTTCGGCCAGATTTATGGTATTTATTATGCGCTTATCTTTTTTACGTCCCGAAGAGATCATTATCTCAAAGATCTTCCTATTGCCTGTATTTACTTCAAGAAGTGTATTTATCGTATTTATCCCATAAAGGTATTCGAAAATCTTCATTTAATTTTAGTCTCATTTCTGTAGCCGCCGGTCCAATAAAAAATATAGGCCAGGCTATATTAAGAGCTCGCTATTTATCTTTGTATTTCCAGATGGTCCCCTCATTTCTGTCCTCAAGGACTATTCCCATGGAAAGAAGCAGGTCCCGTATTTCATCGGCCTTTTTAAAATTCCTGTCTTTTCTTGCCTGATCTCTTTTATCTATCAGGTTCTGGATCTCTGTACTCTCACTATCCCCAGGATCCTTCCCCTTACCCAATCCTTTTACGGGGTCCAGTCCCAGAACAGCACAGAGTTCCGTTATCTTCCCATATGCAGTTTTTAGTTCACTTACTGCGGGTGCACTGATCTTAAAATCAGAACTCTGTATTGTGGAATTTATGTTTTTAATCATTTCAAATATGGCACCAATAGCTCCTGCAGAATTAAAGTCATCATCCATGGCACTCTTAAAGCCTTTTTCTGCAAGCTCCCTGATCTCTTTAAGCCTTGAAGCTTCTTCGGTTCCATTTCCACCAATGCCGCCTTTATCCCCGGTTTTATTGAGAAGAAAATCAATATTTTTTAATGTATTTATTATCCTGTTAAGAGCCTTGCCTGCTTCTGTCAGTTTTTTGCTGCTAAACTCCAGGGGGCTCCTGTAATGAGTGGAAAGTATATACATTTTAATAATATCAGGTGAGTATTTCTTTAAAAGATTTTTAAGGATCCAGTCACTTTTGAGACCCTGCGACTTTGATATCTTCTCTGCCTTTACCTCGATCATGCCATTATGCATCCAGTATTTCACAAAACCGCCTTTTTCCGGAAAGGCCGCTTCCGACTGGGCTATCTCATTTTCATGATGTGGAAATACGAGGTCGATGCCTCCGCCATGGATATCGATCCTGTGGTCCAAAATATCGGTAGCCATTGCAGAACATTCAATATGCCATCCAGGTCTGCCCTTGCCCCATGGGCTGTCCCAGCTGGGCTCTCCCTCTTTTGCCTTTTTCCATAGTGCAAAATCTATACGGTTTTTTTTTGTATATTCAGAGTCTCCGTCATCTTTCATCTCTTCTATCTTCTGACCCGAGAGTTTTCCATAACCGGCGAATTTCGCAACATTGAAATATACATTGCCTTCTATCTCATACCCATATCCATTCTCTATTATCCTTGATATTATCCCTATTATCTGGCCGATCATCTCAGTAGCAAGAGGCATCGAATCAAAACCGCCTATCTCAAGGCTTTTAAGGTCCTCATTAAATGCTTTAATATACTTTTCAGTTATTACCTTATAATCCACACCTTCTTCATTCGCCTTATTTATTATCTTGTCTTCTATATCGGTGATATTCTGTACAAAGTTCACTTTATAATCCAGGTACCCCAGATAATTCCTGATCATATTAAAAACAACAATGGGCCGTGAATTACCAATAGAAATATAATTATAAACCGTGGGTCCGCATACATACATATTGACCTCTCCGGGCACAATCGGTTCAAAGGCCTCTTTCTTGCGGCTCAGCGTATTATACAATCTTAAACTCAAAGTTTATTTCTCCTCACTGTTCTTTTCACTTTTTTGCTTCTTCAATTCTTTTTCGAGTAATTCAATACGGGCGCAGGCATCGATTAAAATATCACTCACCGGATCAGGAAGATGCATCCTGTGGAACTCATCTGAAAGAACCTTTTCCCCGCCGACTTTTACTATTCTTCCCGGTACCCCCACAACTGTTACATTATCCGGAACTGATCTTATTACCACGGCTCCGGCGCCTATTATCACATTCTTACCTATCTCTATAGAACCCAGGACTTTGGCACCGGCAGATATTATAGTATTATCCCCTATTGTAGGGTGCCGCTTACCTTTCTCCTTGCCTGTTCCTCCGAGGGTAGCGCCCTGGAATATTGTGACATTATCTCCGATCTCAGATGTCTCACCGATCACTACGCCCATGCCGTGATCGATGAAGAGTCCCTTTCCGATCCTTGCACCCGGATGTATTTCTATTCCCGTAAAAAACCTGGAGCACTGTGATATCCATCTCGGAAAAAATGGTATCCTGTGCCTGTACATCCAATTAGCTACCCTGTGGTTCAGGATCGCATGCACTCCTGAATAGGTTATAATTATCTCAAAGATATTTGTGGCAGCAGGATCTTTCTCCCTTGCCGAGCTGACCAGTTCCTTTAATTCACTTATCATTCCCATTTTATTTACCTGCTAGACCATCGATTTAATTATTATTATCCAAATATTTTGATGTTTGCTCAAACCTTTGTATATAGTTTTTTATTCCCTGTTTAAATTGAAAATAATCCATTTTATAAATATATCAATTAATATAGAAAAATAGTATATAAATCAATAAATCGGTTCTCTAATATTTAGTTCACAAAATCCGGCATTTCCAGGGATGTGAAAATGGAATACATGATTCCATTTATTGGTAATAACTGATTCAATAAAATCTTTAACTTTAAAC
>CAYRTF010000109.1:0-5887 GCA_964427165.1 uncultured Actinomycetota bacterium
CTTATATGCTGCTGTTCCAGGGTGGAAAGTCCGCCAACACCGCTTCCAACCAGGACTCCTACCCTGTGGGCATTTTTTTCATCGATTACAATCCCGCTATCAGCAATAGTATCCTTTGAGGATTTAACCGCAAACTGTGAAAATCTGTCCATCCTCCTCGAAGCCTTGAAATCCATATGCTCCTTAGGCTCAAAATCATATATCTGTGCAGCTATCCTGCAGGCTAATTTTGATACATCGATCCTCTCGACAGGGGTTACCCCTGACTTTCCATTAACAAGCCCGTCCCAACTTTTTTCCAGGTCCAGTCCAAGCGCAGTTATAAGGCCAAGACCTGTGATCACAACTCTTCTTTCACCTCTGGCAATATCTGACATTAATATCTCGTTTCCCTAATAATTATGATTGTTTGTTACTTAAATACCCATTCCGCCATCAACACCCAGCACGGCGCCGGTTATATAGTCCGAATCGCTGCCAGCCAGGAAAAGTACTGAATTGGCAACATCATCTACGCTGCCAAGCCTTTTTACGGGGATCTGTCCAAGGAGGGCCTTTTTGACCTTATCAGGAAGTTTGCCCGTCATCTCTGTTTCTATATATCCGGGGGCCACTGCATTTACCAGGATATTCCTTCCCGCAAGTTCCCTGGCAAGGGTCTTTGTGAGTCCTATTAATCCTGCCTTGGAAGCAGAGTAATTTGCCTGTCCGGCATTACCGTGGACCCCGACGATCGAGGATATATTGATTATTTTTCCGCTCCTTGCCTTCATCATGTGTTTTACTATAAATTTTGAGCATATAAATGCTCCTGTAAGATTGATGTCTATTACCTTTTTCCAGTCATCAATACTCATCCTGAGCATGAGATTATCCATTGTGATCCCCGCATTGTTTACAAGAATATCAATAGCTCCATTCTTATCGATGACAGCATCCACTGTATCTTCAACATTTTTTTCACTGGTTATATCCACCCTGTAGAACTCCGCTTTCCCGCTGCCGAATAACTTATTGAACTCATCAGCAGTTTTCTTGCCTTCTTCTTCATTTACATCAAAAATGGCAACACTTCCACCCTCTTTCAAAAATGCTTCACATATTTTCTTACCGATCCCTCTTGCTCCGCCAGTTACAATGGCTAACTTGTTTTCAAGCTTCATCGAGTAATCCTCTCTCCTGTAATTTACTAATAGTATTTTCAATATCCCCAAGACCGCTTGAGCTCAGTACTGAGATATCTTTCTTATGTTTACGTGCAATTCTTGTGACCAGCCCTGACAATACCTTGCCGGGCCCGATCTCAATAAAAGTATCTATACCCCTGCCAAGAAGAAGGTCTATGCTGTCCGTCCATTTGATAGGATTTACAAGTTGTCCCCTAAGAGTATTCTTTATATCTTTTCCATGCCTGTACAAAACCTCGGTTGTGGACAAAAATGGTATTTTTGGATCATTGAATTTAATACTGGCCCCGATAAAACTTCCAAGACTTTCGGAGACACCGCTCATAAGCGGACAATGTGAGGCTATATTTACCTTAAGCGGAATCACTTTTTTTATCCCCTTTCCCTTAAGGTCCGAAATAGCCTTTACTACTTCATCTTCATAGCCGCTTATGACTATCTGGGTGTGATCATTATAATTTGCGATGAATACTTTATCTTTATAACCCTCCAGTACTTCCTCGATCAGCCCGGATTTCGCGCCAAGCACCGCTGCCATCAGGCCTCTGGCAGTTTTACCGGCTGCACTCATTATTTCACCCCTGTATGCCACAAGGTCAAGACCTTTTTCAAAAGTACAGGCCCCGCAGCCATAAAGGGCGCTGTATTCGCCAAGACTATGTCCCAGTATTGTATCTATATATTTTTTGCCGAGCGATAGTTCTTCTGTAAGGTAATCAAATAAGGCGCTGCTCAAACAGAATATTGCAACCTGGGAAAAACGGGTATCGTTTAAACTATTATCTTTGTCCTCTCCATTTATGATACCCAGCAGATCCTTTTTCAATACTTCCGCTGCCTTCTCGAAATAGTCTAAATATTTACTGTTAAATCTTAAGAATTGCTGCCCCATCTTTTCAAACTGGGACCCCTGTCCCGGAAACATCAAGGCTACTTTTGGATATTTTCTACCGGATTCCACTTTATTTATCAAATCTTATATACCTTTCCAAGATAAAATATTTATTTGCCCAAACTGATTTGCATTATCCTGTTTTCCTGATCTTACATATCGGGCCAGGAGTTAGCCAAGCGCAAACATAATATCTGCAGCGCATGCAAGTTTACCATCTACTGTGGCCCTGCCCTTCCCCCTGCCGATATTACGCCTGAAACTTTCGATCTCTACTTCTATAATAAGCTCGTCACCCGGTTTGACCATTCTCTTAAACCTGGCTTTATCAATTCCTGCGAATAATACCAGTTTGCCTTTATTCTCGGGCAGTATCAGCACAGCAACCGCACCAGCCTGTGCTATGGTCTCTACCTGGAGCACACCCGGCATTATTGGATTCTGTGGAAAATGTCCCTTAAAATAATATTCTCCTCCACTGACATGTTTTACACCCTTGATCCTCTTCCCCGGTTCTATTTCCAGGATCTCATCGATCAGAAGAAAGGGATCACGGTGAGGAATAATATTTTCTATATCCTTTTTTGTCATTTTTGACATAATTGCACCCTTCTATACCAAATTTATCGTTTATATTATTTAAACCTGGTATGACTTAGTTTTTAGACGGAGTAGTATTTTTATGGTTTCAATCAAAAGAGCATTATAAGAGCATCTGATGATCCATTACATAGAACTGTAATTTTTTAAAAAAGTAATTTCATTATATTTCTTATTATCTTATTATTTTTATAGTATTTTATATTAATAATATTATATGAATTGATTTATGTTACATATTAAAACCGATACTGAACGGTATCATTGCCTCAAGCTCTTTAGATGCCGGGGATATAACCAGCTATTAGATATGAAGATATATAAAAAAGTGTAACAAAAAATCATATCATGGAAAATTTTGATACAGAAAAATTTAATAAACTACTCAATACTTCTAAGTTCGGACGAAAGCTCAGATATTTTAAAAGTATTGATTCGACCAATGATCATTCTGCAAGCCTAATAGAAAAAAGCCGCGGCAGGGACCTTGAAAAACTGGATGGGACACTTGTCCTTGCGGAGAGACAGACAAGCGGTAGGGGCCGGTTTAAGCACAGATGGCTCTCTCCGCAGGGAGGGTTATGGTTTTCACTTATAGTCATTACAGACATCCACCCAGAAGAGCTTCCCAATCTTACCCTTATCACAGCCTTCTCCATCTCGGAAGCGCTTATGGATATATATAATATAAGGGTGGACATAAAATGGCCCAATGATCTCTATTATGGTGGATCTAAGCTTGGAGGAATACTTTCTGAATTAAAAAATGTTGGGAGCCTTAAGGCAATAATCCTCGGAGTAGGGATCGATATTAATATTGATGATAAAATCCTGGATAAACTCGATAATATGGCCACAAGCATCCAGAAGATGCTCGGTAGAGAAGCTGACAGGGAGCTTATCATGGCAAAAATACTTGATGATTTTGAGAGATCATATGATTATTTTACCACCACTGGAGACTTCAAATCACTATTTGTAAAAATGGAAAAAAACATCAGGTACCAGTAGCTGTATTCCATAAAGAGTTTTTCTGTGTTTGATCAGGGATGCTGCCGCAAATACCTTAAATACTGGATCTGGACACGGCATATGGCTAAATGTTTTATGGTCCCGTATTAGACCAGGGGCTTTCCCTCTTTTATCCTTTTTACAAGCATGGGTATTATCTCAAACAGGTCCCCTACGATACCATAATTTGCGACTTTAAAGATCGGTGCGTTCGGATCCTTGTTTATCGCTATGATTATATCCGAGGTCTGCATCCCGGCCAGGTGCTGTATGGCTCCGGAGATACCGCATGCTATATAGATCTTGGGGTTGACGGTCTTGCCTGTCTGGCCCACCTGATGCGGATATGATATCCATCCGGAATCAACAGCAGCTCTTGAGGCGCCGACCACCCCGCCCAGGGTGCCGGCAAGTTCTTTTAGGAGCTCAAACTTTTCACCGCCGCCGAGTCCTCTTCCGCCCGAGACGATCACTTCATAATCAGTTATATTTATTTTCTCGCCTTTTTCAGTCTCTGTCCCCAGCATCTTATATATAGTTTTGAATTTCTTCGGATCTATCTTTATCTTGATTATTTTATCCTGGACATTACCTGGATCTACGGCAGTTTTTATCTTTTCCATTACATGGGGCCTTACAGTAGCCATCTGCGGCCTTGCGTTTCTTGTGATTATGGTGGCAAGTATATTCCCGCCAAAAGTAGGTCTTGTCTGGAGAAGTATTTTTTTCTCATCATCTATGGCAAGGCCGGTACAGTCTGCAGTAAGTCCTGTTTTTAAAATCGCCGCGGCTTTAGGCGCCAGGGTCCTTCCAAAAGATGTGGCCCCGGCCAGAAATATCTCAGGTCTGTATTTACTTATTAATTGGACAAGCGCCTTGGAAAAAATATCATCAATGTTGTTTTCAAAGATAGGGTCATCTATAAGGTACAGCTTATCCATACCATACTGAAAAGCTATCCTGGAATTTTCCTCAATACCGCTGCCAATGGCAATACCGGAAAGAGGTACTTTAAGCTTATCAGCAAGTTTCCTGCCCTCGCTCAGAAGTTCGAGCCCGACATCAGCCAGCTCATTTCCATGAGCTTCAAGATATACCCATACTCCCCTGTAGCCTGAAAAGTCCTTTTCTTCCGTGTCCAGCCCTATTATCTCAATTGATTCAAATTTACAGCTTTCTACGCATGCTCCGCAGAAAACACAAGTTTCACCGATGACTGCTTTACCATCCTTTATTTCAATAGCATCATACAGGCAGGCACCCCTGCATAAGCTGCACCCCGTACAGGTACTTTCATTTACCCTGATCTCCATAAACCGGTAATCCCCCTAACTGACTATATTTAAACCTTTAAGGTTTTTAAACAATTCTTCTACCTGTTCTTCAGGCGTTCCCTCTATCATGCTTACATCATGCACCGTCTTCGGAGTGAAGATCTTTACTACCTGCGTATATGAACCGGAAAGCCCTATTTCATCTTTGTCAGCTCCCAGCTCGCTTGCGGTCCAAACAGGGACCTCCGCACTCCTGGCTCTCATCTTTCCTCTAAGTGAAGGCACCCTGGGAGTGTTTATATCCTTGATAACAGAAATCGCTGCAGGAAGCCTTACTTCGATTATCTCGTACCTGTCCCCGGCCAGTCTTTTGGCCTTTATCTTTTTGGCGGATATCTCCATTATCTCGCTTACATATCCTATAAATGGAATATTCATCCTCTGTGCAAATTCCGGACCGACCTGCCCGGTATCGCCATCAAGTGTCTGCTTGCCGAATATTACCAGTTTAACATCCCCAAGTTTGTCAACGGCCATTGCAAGAGTAGTGGAAGTGGCCCAGGTATCCGCTCCGGCAAAAGCCCTGTCAGAAAGCAGTACGACCCTGTCCACACCGGCCGCTACAGCTTCTTTCAGCATCTCTTCTGCCTGTGGAGGTCCCATAGTCATGGCGATTATTTCAGATTCTCCGGAAAAGCCTTCGTCAGCATCAAGCCTTTCTTTTATCCTGACACCTTCTTCGACAGCATAAGTATCAAAAGGATTTATTATATTCTCGATTCCCTGCCTTACCAGGGTATTTGTTTCCGGATCAATTTTTATATCGGTTGTCCCCGGCACCTGCTTTATGCAAACTGCTATTTTCATTTAAATAACTCCTCTTTTTATCATATCCAGCGCGATGACATTTCTCTGGATCTGGT
>CAYRTF010000110.1:0-5869 GCA_964427165.1 uncultured Actinomycetota bacterium
GAAAATGGGGTAAAATCAGGTGATTTTATGAGAAAATACAGAAAGTTGGGTTAAGCTATTTTCCTTACACTTATCTTCTGTAACTCCAACTAGCTGTGCGGATTCGAATCCCGTCTGGCCCATTAACCTGCATATAGCAAAACGACCCCCGAAAAGGGGTCGTTTTGCTATATGTTAATCAGGGGCCGGTACAATATTCAATCAAGTATTCCTGTCAATGCTGGAAGGCCGTATAGCGGAAGATTGACTAGCCAATCTTCCTTCCTGTAATCAGACATGGAAGTACGTATAGAGATCTCCGGTTGATATTTCTCCTTATATATTTTAATACTCTTTGCACGCAGATTTTCGGAAGCTTTCACCTCAATAGGGATTATCATCTCATACATCTGAATAATGAAATCAACCTCAGAGGTCCCGGTATCTGCGGACCAGTAAAATACTGGTAGATTTTTTTCACACTTAAGCTGTTGGAGCACATACTGTTCGGTTAAGGCACCTTTAAATTCATTGAAAATCCTGCTTCCATCAAGAAGAGCCTTTGCTTCCAATCCTGCTAATGCGGAAAGTAAACCTGTATCCAGCATATAAAGCTTAAAGGCGCCGGTATCCTCGCATGCTTTCAGCGGCATACCTGGTTTTGAGATCCGGTTTATCCTGTGGATGAGCCCGCTATCGCTTAACCACATCATTGCAAGCTCATATTCCCGGGCACGAGCCCCTTTACGCATAAGTCCATATATGAATTTCCTGTTTTCTTTTGATAGCTGGGAAGGAATGGAGTTCCAGAGCATTCGTATTCTCGGTACCACTTTATTGGGCGCATGTTTTGAAAAATCCTGTTCATAAGCTATTAAAATCCGTCTTTGTATTTCCCTTACCTCATTAAAATCATGTCTCCCGGAAAATGCAGCCACCACTTCAGGCATACCGCCTGTATAGATATATTGCTTAAGTAATTCCAGATAGCGGTCCTTGAACCCTGATATCAGGTCCCAATCCTGTTTAAGCAAAAGGTCAAGGTACTCTTTCATCCCCATAGCCTGAATAAATTCTGAAAATGATAGAGGGTATAGGTCAAGAAAAGAAACCTTGCCCACTGGAAAAGATGTATCAGGATGGAGTGCAACCCCAAGTAGAGAACCAGCTGCGATTATGTGATACTCTGGAGCTTTCTCCTGAAAATATTTTAGACTCGTTAAAGCATGGGGTGTTTCCTGCACCTCATCAAATATAATTAATGTATTTTCTGGTTCTATGTTGCACTCTGCCTCAAGGTTCAGGCCGCTCATAAGACGCTTAATATCAAAGTCGCCTGAAAAGAGTCTTTTCATACGTTCATTTCCTTCAAAGTTAATATATGCGACTTTTAAATACTGTGTCCGGCCAAATTCTTTCATAAGCCATGTCTTGCCTACCTGGCGGGCCCCCCGGATTATAAGGGGTATTTTATTGGTATTATTCTTCCATTCTTGAAGTTCACCGATTGCTTTTCGATACAATAGCATCCTCTTCCCATTCAATATGATTTTTACTTAAATAAATTATAAACTAAAAAATCACATAATTCAAAGGAAGTTTTGGAATAGTAATCACATTTATGGTGCTAACTTATGCGATATAAGCCAATTTTCATCAATAGAATAATAGTATAGATGGGTTTGATTGACATATTTAGATCAAAGAGTTCGAGTCCCTTATGGTCCCCAACTTTTATTTATATCTTTTTCCAGGGAAAAATATGAGAGAAGCCTATCATTGATTCCCGGAAGTGCTCTATACATGCGGGGTATTCTATCAAGCGGTTTTCTGTTTATTGAATCAAGTAATCTTTTCTTATTTTTTGAACATATCATTTTATTATATTATTATTTTTAAAAAGTATTTCAAATTCTTCTAAGCTAATTCCAGCCTCTCCTAAATACCTGGGCTTTTCTACTCCCTTTTTCCCATCATTATGATAGTCTGATCCCCCGGTAAAGAATTTGACTTTTCCATTATACTTACTCTCTACCTCTTTTTTTATTTCTTCATTAGATAGGTTGCCCTTATAAGTAGTCTTACTATAAGTATAGCAGGATTCGATGCCATCAAGCCCGGAATCTATTAGATTATTTATATAGCTGTCTCTGGACATTCTTCCGATTATTTTGGAATCAACTTCCTCATCGATCAGATATGGATGGGCAAGCACTGCAAGTCCTCCGCATTTCTTTATGATCTCTATGGCTTTTACTGGGTTTATCTTCTCACGTCTTATATTAAGTTTAGGATCATCCCTTACCATAAGCTTTGCCTTATCCCAGGAAGGTGCGTAACCCTTTTTAGCCATTAGCTCAAATATATGTTTTCTTTGAACATCTAAGGGAGATCTTGCTCTTTTGTTTCCTTTGATATCTATATAATTTAAAATCTCATCCTCATAATAGATAGGCATACCGTTTCTAGTTAGGACCTCACATAATTTTTTATATGCATCAGCTTTTGACTCTCTGGCCCGGACAACTGCTTCTTTTACAAGAGGACTGTCCCAGTCAAGCTCATATCCGATAATATGTACATCATCAACATCGCTGTCACACGAAAACTCATAACCCAGTATGAGCTCAAGACCCCAGGATCTAGAGAAGGTCTTAATATCCAGTGTTTGATTGTTTGCCTGGATGGTCAGCGGAGGGTCTATATCATGATCAGTTATGCCTATGGCCTTAAGGCCCATACTGGATGCTATATTAATAAGTTGGCCAGGGGTGTCATTACCATCAGATCTTGTAGTGTGACAGTGGAGATCACAAGGGTATTTTGGCCTGAACATAATTATCCCACCTTTTTAATTACCGCCCTGCTTGAACTGCCAAATATATCTATATAAGATCTGACGAGTTCTTTAATGGAGGTTTTTACCTCTTTTATGGCTTTTAGGGGTTCATATTCATAAATATTATCCATCTTATAATTATTATGGGAGCTGTCTATATAGCTTTTATATGAATCAAGGTATGCGTGCTTTATCTCTGTGGATATATTCATTTTGGAGGGATGATATGAAATTATCTTTTTCAGGTCATCCGGAGGAAGGTCGGAACATCCGTGTATTACAATGGGGAAGGAACAGAGTTTCATGATCTCAGCCAGACGGGGAGAGTCCAGCTTGCACTGGCCGTCATAGTGGCCGTGCTTGGTTCCGATAGCAACTGCAAGTGAGTCAATACCGGTCAGTCTTTGAAACTCTTTGGCTTTTACGGGATCTGTAAGGAGTACCTTATCCTCAGATATATTTATATGTTCTTCCCTTCCTCCGATATGACCCAACTCACCTTCTACAGTAATTCCTCTTTGGTGAGCATACTTAACGATCTCTCTGGTTATTTTGACATTTTCATCATATGGTTTTGAGGAGCCGTCTACCATCACCGACGACCAGCCGTAATCTATACATTTTTTAATAATATCTATATCAGTGCCGTGGTCCAGTATCATGGCAATTGGAATAGCTGTATCTGATGATAGAAACTTTATCATTTTAGGCAGCATCTCATAGCCCATCTCTTCTACTGTCTTCTGGGATGTTTGCACGATTACCGGAGAGTTTTCTTCTATGGCAGCTTCTACTACTGCTTCCATGGAAGTATAGTCTACAATATTAAAGGCCCCTACGATATAGCCTCTTCTCCTGGCACTGGTAAGCATGTTTTTAGTGTTTATATAAGTCATTCTTTATCCTTAGTTTGTAAATGCAATATATTGCATTTACCAATTTAATTTCACTTTATAGATATAATAAACCTATTACGATAGTTTTTCAATGATTTTTTATTTATATTTACTAATTGCTTTTTCCAGTATTGACCCCGCAGGTCTATAGGAGTATAAGGTTATTTTTGTCTACATAATTCTTATCTATACAAATCTATTCAGATCAGTGTGATCTTGACACCACTATCTTTAATCTTATTATAATAATCTTTACTCAATGCCTTATCTGTTATTATTTCAGCAAATGCAGTAAGCGGTGCTACATTAATATATGAGTACTTTCCGAATTTCGTGCTATCGCATATAAGTATTGTTTTTCTAGAACAGTCTATTATTGATTTCATCAGTTCAGCATCAAAGTCGGTGGCAGTAGATATTCCCCTTTCCACCGAAACTCCTACCGGACTTACAAAAGCTATATCGGCATTTATCTTTTTAAAATAATTAACCGCATGAGGTCCGACATATATGCTTGAATTAGGGCGGATTACGCCTCCACATACACTTACTTCCATATCCTTTTTTATCATGGAAAGATTCCAGAGCTCATTAGCCAGCGGGATCCCTGCCGTAGAGACTTTTATGTTTTTCTTATCCTTAAGATGCTCTACCATAGCAAGACAGGTGGATCCCGATTCAAGAACTACATTATCATTATCATCGATCCTTTTTGCAGCTTCCTTTGCTATTTCGGATTTCTCTTCCTTGTGTAGTCTGATCTGCTCAGAGAATACCGGTTCGGGTTCCATCATATCTTTGTATATTGCCCCTCCGTGAACCTTGGTCAAAAATCCTTTCCTGTCAAGCATCTCCAGGTCTCTTCTAACAGTTATCGGTGAAATATTAAAAACTTTGCCAAGTCTTTCAACTGTAACCACTTTTTCTTTTTTTATTAGATTTTTTAACTCGATTATTCTTTTTTCAGGAATCCTCATTTTTGGCCTCTTAAATCTGCTTATAGAAATATAATTACCAGCTTTTATTTTGCGATAATTATTGTCATAAATCCAGTATTAATGCTTGTAATATATGGCCCCGCCGTCAGCGAGTATCTCCGTACCGCAGATATAGCCTGACTCGTCACTGGCCAAAAATAGAACAGTGCTTGCAATATCTTCAGGCTTCCCTATCCTGCCTATGGGGGTCCTTTCTCCAAGCATCTTATTATTCTCAGGCGTATCAGGATATCTTTTCCTTAGCATGGGGGTGTCTATTAAATGGGGAGTAACTATATTGGTCCTGATACCTCTTGACAGAAACTCATAGGACAGGCCCTTCATGAGCCCATATTGTGCAACTTTGGTAGTGGAGTAATGTACCCCTCCCCCGCTTCCCGATAGGACTGTTGCCGAGCCGATTAGGATGATGTTTGCCTTTTTGTTTGAAAGCATATTGTTTATCAGGGACCTAACTATATAGAAGGGGCCGCTTATATTAATATCTACTGATCTTTTCCATTCAGAGATGTCCATGCTTTCGAGTGGCGCCTTTGATCCATATCCCGCAGTGCAGACAAGATTATCCACTTTTTTAAATTCCTTAATTATCTTATTGCAGGAGGCTTTTACCATCCCGTAGTCAGAAATATCGCATGGGATAAACAGGGCCCTTGTCTTGTATTTTTCCCTGATCTCTGAGATTACTTTATTTCCTTCTGCTTCATTTATATCCAGTATTGCAATACCGGAGCCATGCTCTGCAAAAGTAAGGGCAACCTGTCTTCCAATTCCGCTTGCCCCGCCTGATACTACAGTTATCTTTCCGCTGAGGTCTGTTTTCATATTTTTTTCCTTTCATGTTTGGGGCTTATTCCCGGTTATTTTCCTTAAATGGCCACCTTTATAGGGGAGGGGCAGATAGCCGGGAATAAGTTTTATGTATCAGGCCTACCCGTAAACCTGTTTTAATGTAGTTTCATATTTTTCCAATATATCATCTGCCTGCTCTCTGGTGGTAATGAGCGGTGGTTTTATCTTCAGTACATTCTTTCCCTTGCCGGATCCTCCCACTCCAAAGATAATACCGTTTTTAAACCCCTTTTCCCTCATGGCGGAGCAACCGGCATAGTCTGGTTCTCTTGTATCTCTGTCCTTTACAAGATCTATTCCTATAT
>CAYRTF010000111.1:0-4048 GCA_964427165.1 uncultured Actinomycetota bacterium
ATACCAGGTAGAGAGATAAAATCTTTTCTTTCTGTCTGAGGCAAAATCAACCGGGCAGTTTTTGAGATTGCTTTTCATTATATCCGTATTATCTGCAACACTCATATCCACCAGATCCGTAAGATGCATCATGATAGATGTCTCTATCTCTCCGGCATGGCCGATACCGCCTTCTGGTGATCTTCTGTTCTTTTTGACATATTCCTTATCCCACAAGTTAAATACATTTACCACTCCGGGAAATACCTTAAAATCATCACCAATAGTTCTTACTACCACGTCCAATACTCCGGGATTATTTCCATGGCCATTTACTACAAGGATCTTATTTATTCCCATATCGATAAGTGAGCGGCACATCTCATATAATAGATCGATAAGGACTCTGGGTTTTATGGTTATGGTGCCTGGCCAGTTTTTAAGTATTCCAACTGTATAGCCAAACCATACTGAGGGCAATACAGATATTGGCACTCTGCCTGAGACTTTCTTTGCGGCTTCAATTGCGGCAGAGTATGCCAGTTTTGTATCAGTATTTACAGGAAGATGCCTTCCGTGAACCTCGCATGCACCGATAGGCAGCAGCACCATTCCATTTTTTTTAACAAGATCCGCTACTTCAGGCGATCTCATTTCTTCAAATCTAAGTTTCATAAAAGCCTCCTTATAATCTGGATTGATAGTTTATCATCAAATATGAATGTTTTTCCTCATACGCGTCTTGTTCAAATTATATTAATATCCAAAATGCTTCTCGGCTGCTGTTATTGCCTCATCTATTATATCAAGAGCGGTATTTGAAAGCTCCTGGGTCATAATAAGGGGCGGTGCCAGCCTTAGGATATTTCCAGCAGGTATCCACGCAACACCTCTTTTGAATACTTCCTCATATACCATCTTGCCTGCTTCTATAAATGGCTCATTGGAATCTTTGTCCTTTACAAGGTCTATGGCAAGGAGAAGGCCCTTGCCTCTTACGTCTCCAATAATCTTATGGCTATCTTTCATCTTTTCCAATTTATCCATCATAGATGAGCCTACAGCATTTACATTTTCAAGCAGGTTCTCCCCCTCTATTACCTCCAGCGTTGCATATGCAGCAGCGCAGGCCATGGGATTTCCCCCATATGTAGTCGAGGCCGAAGATCTGTCAAGCGCCCAGCCATGCTCTTCTTTTACTGCAAAGGCGCTTATTGGAAATCCTCCTGCCACTCCTTTGCCAAGTACTATTATATCCGGTACCACATCATAGTGCTCCACACAGAACATTTTTCCGGTCCTGCCCATTCCTGAAAGTATCTCATCTACTATCAGGAGCATATCTCTTTCTTTGCAGATACTTGCAACCCTTGGTATTATCTCATCTCTGTATACCACCGAACCACTATAGCCCTGTATCGGTTCCATTACGACTGCCGCCTGGTCCCCTGTGCCCTCTGCGTCAATAGTTCCTTCAAGTATATCCATACAGGTAAGACTGCAGGTGGGGTATTTTAATTTAAATGGACACCTGAAACAGTTGGGGGTCGGAGCAAGATGTGAACCTGCAGCTCTCGGGCCAAATGCAGTATTGCCAAGTGAAGACAGGCTCATGGATGCTGTTGTCTTCCCGTGCCAGTCTCCCCAGAAAGAAAACATCTCATGCTTTCCGTCTTTTATGACCCTTGCTGCCCTCAGTGCCGCTTCGACTGCTTCTGAACCTCCGCCAAATACCTGTATTCCATTTAGATCCCCTGGAAGGACCGAGGCCAGTTTTTCTATAAAGAGTGTTTTAATAGGTGTGGTAAAATCATGGCAGTTCATGAGTTTTCCAACATATTCTCTTGTTTTTTCTACCACCTTTGGATGACAGTGACCCGTGCTGTTGCAGTATATCCCGGCTGAGAAATCTATATAGGTATTGCCATCTACATCTGTCATTATATTGCCGCTGCCGCTTTCCCATACTACTGGAAATTGCTTTACCTGGCCCGAGTATCCTCTCATATGCTTTACTGCCCTTGCGTGCCATTTTTTTGACTCTGGGCCCGGCGGGGTTACTACTATACTGGGTGTTTTAGTTGGGTTTCTATCTGACATCTCTAGCCTTTCTTCTAAATGATTATTTTAATTTGTTTGCTGATCTTATTTTTAGACCATTTTATTTCTGGGAATCTTTTAGTTTCATATATTTTTCCAGCAGCATGCTCCAATCAGTTTCAGGTGAGCTTTCCGGGCAGTAAATAATCTCTTCATGCGAATCCCTGATTATCTCCCTGCCTTCCTCTATGCTCTTTATTTCTCCCAGGGCAAATAATTGGGCAAGGATATTTCCATTTATGGTAGACTCGGGATAACCGGTATAGACTTCTTTTCCCAGGCAGTCAGATATCCACTGGCAGAATATTTTATTTAAGCTTCCGCCTCCTACCATATAGATCCTTTTAAATTTCGCATTTGACAATCTTTCAAGTTCGCTTATGGCTACCCTGTATTCCAACACCATGCTCTGGAGCAGTGATACTATGATCTCACCTCTGGATGAAAGAATCGCCTGTCCGGTTTTTTTATAATGATCCTGGATGATCTCAGGCATTTTCTTATCATTATTAAAAAGACTTCCACTATCCAGGGCCAACAGGGACTTTGAAGAAGAGTTTTTTAAAATATTCTTATAGAATTCCGGATAGCTGGCAGTTTTACGGTCCTCTTTATCCCAGACCCTCTTGCACTCCTGCAGAAAGAAAAATCCATTAAATATTTTTAGAATTATAGTTTTGTCCCTAAAAGCATTCCAGATTGTAAAATCATTTTTAAAGATCTCCGGAGAATACATGGGGTCTTTTGTTTCCAGGCCCACCAGGGACCAGGTCCCGCTGTTAATATAGCAGCATTGTCTGCCGCCCTCCAGCGGAATACCTGTGACAGCAGATGCACTATCATGGCTGCATACCAGAGAGACTATAGTGCTACGGTCCAGGCCGGACTTTTCCGCAAATTCTTTTTTTAGGGTTCCTACTGCCTTTCCAGCATCATCTACCGGGGGCAGTATGGAATCCCTGATCCCCAGCATTTTAAGAATATCAGTCCGGTACTCCCTGTCCCTTATATTAAAAAACTGGGATCCTGATAATATACTCTGATCGACCACTTTTTCACCTGTTAAAAAATAATTGACCAGGCAGGATATGGGAAGATAAAGATCTATAAGTCTTGCCATCCCACTTTGAAATTTAAAGACATAATAAAGCTGAAACAGGGTGCAGTATTCATAAGTAAGGGAAGAGTTCATATCATTTAACTTCTCACGCCCTATTATTTCATATATTGATTCTTTTACTTTATCCGTCCGCCAGTCCCTGTATGACACAGGATTTGAAAGAAGGTCCCCGTTCTTATCCAGAAGTCCAAAGTCGGCCCCCCATGTGTCAATACCAATGCTATCTACTTTTCCCTGAACCCTGTGGCCCGCTTTTCTAAACCCATTTCCAATTTCAATGATCAGATTTAGAAAATCCCAGAAAAGAGTATTTCCTAAGAGAACAGAATTATTATTAAACCGGTAGACTTCTGCCGGATTTATTTTCTCACCATCAAAATCTGCCAGGAATACACGTCCGCTTCCCGCTCCAATATCAGCTGCAATCAGGTTTATTTTTTTCATAATAGCTACTTTCTGTTTAAAATATTTCGGTCCCACTGTAGATTATTTACTTATATAATCATCGATCTTTAAAGTAATCCCTTATCCTTATAATATTTCCTTGCTTCCTTTAGAATTTTTTTAATTTCTTTGATCAGTATTTCCCATATTCATGAACAGCATTTATAAAAGCTATAAAATTTTCATAAGGAATATAGTTGACGATCGAATGGGAAGAACTGCATATATATCCATTGCCGGGTTTTAAGACATCCATATGTTTCTTTACATCTTCTCTCACATCGTCAGGCGTACCTTTGGAAAGAGGAAATTCCAGATCAATATTTCCCCAGAGAGCGATATCTTTTCCGAACTTTTTTTTATACTCCCTATAATCAACACAATATGGATCCATTGGATTTAAGG
>CAYRTF010000111.1:4058-5843 GCA_964427165.1 uncultured Actinomycetota bacterium
CCATATCATCTATCTTGCCGTCACTGTGAAACATTATGGCTATTCCAGCTTCTTTTATCGGATCCATGATCTTTTTATACTTTGGAAACCATAATTTCTTTAGAAGATCCGGGGGTAAAAATAGTCCGCTTTTAAAGCCAAAATCATCTGCTGTGTAAACCCAGTCTATTTTTTCTTTTACCAGGGCCTTTGAAAACTTTTCCCAGTAATCTGCGCTGACCTCAAACATATGATCAATAAAGGAGTAATCTTCATAAACATCCATCATAAAATCAGATAGTTCCATCAGGAATTCATTGATGGTCATAACGAAAGTGGCATATACGATTCCCACCCCGATCTTTGTGCCTTTTACTGCTTCTTTGTACTCCCTGACATACTTCATCTTCTTTTCAATATCATCACCGGTGGGCATGATAAGCTTTTCAAAATCAGCCCTGGTCTTTACAGGTTTTCCGGATATGGGGACTTTCCTGCCCTCACTATCCACCATCTTGAAGGGAGTCCACAGGGCCTCAAGGATGATGGTATCCTGTCCTATGATCTGGCATATCTCTATCCAGTCTTTGGGATACATAGGCCGGACCCTGTCTTCATCAATTGCCCCCTTTGCAGGGTCGCCGCCATAAGCCAGGGTATTACCCCCATAGCGCACGAGCATCTCTTCTACGATCCGGTCCTCTATTACCACTTCCACATTGGGGACCCGGTCCACATCCTGCCTTCTCATGGCACGGATAAGTCTCTCAATATCAGGTTCCCCTGTATAAGGTAAGAATTTTTCATCTCCAGGCAATTTAACCCTCCTGTAATTATTAATCAGTCATAGTACACATTTTTCAGTTTTAACCGGCATAATATGCTTTCAAGTTATAATCTTTGATCATATATGTTTGCTATTTTTTATGATCTTACTGAATTTATTTAGCTCCTCTTCAGACTTGCTGATATATTTCAGTGCTTTTTTCCGGTCATGCAGTACAGCATTAAGATAAAGGACATCCAGTATGGCGGTAAGTGACATTTTCGAAGGCAGGTCTATCTTCTGGTAATAGGACTGGACCGGAGCGGTAAAAAGCTTGATATCTACAAACTTTGTAATGGTTGATCTCATAAAGGTAGTGATACAGATAGCCATTGCCCCGTTTTCCCTTGCATTTTTTAGGCATTCGATCACCTCAATAGATTCTCCGGAAAAGGATATCCCTATGACTACATCTCCTTTCCTGCACTGGGTAGATCTGATCCTCTGGGTATACGAATCAGAATCATAAAGGCAGTCAAACCCTGCCCTCAGGAATTTTGAATAGGAGTCAAAGGCCACCGAAAGTGAGGAACTCACTGCAAAAAAGATCAGCCTTTTAGCATTCACAATCCCTTTTATAGCCCTGGCCAATGAATCATAGTCAATAAGGGACCTGGTCTCCCTTAAATTCTTTTCGACGATCTCAAATATATTCTGTGTAAGGTTTTCCAGGTCTGTCCCGCCCATATCCTCAATAGAGATATTGAGGCCAACTGCCATATCCCTTACCAGGTCTACCTTGAAATCCTTAAAGCCGCCATAACCAAGCGTTCTGGTAAATCTAAAGACCGTGGGAAGACTAACCCCGGTTTCCCTGGCCAGATTACCGATTTTTAAGCTGTATACTTCCTCAGGATGGTTCAGGATAAAATCAGCAATGCTTTTCTCAGAGTCAGTCATCTCCGGATAAAGGGTCTTTATCTTAGTCAGGCAGCTTATTTTATCATTCATGTAACTTTTTTACACTATTTATATTATAT
>CAYRTF010000112.1:0-3967 GCA_964427165.1 uncultured Actinomycetota bacterium
GATATATTTTTATTATCAAGACTTATCTTTTTCTTTAACCACGGAGGTTTTTTATCCAATTATTTTTCCTACCACTCGTTCAAGTTCTTTTATATTGTCAAACTCTATCTCGATCTTTCCTTTTTTCTTTCCAATATTTATTTTGACCGGTGTTTCGAGGTGCATACTCAATTGCTGGGTTATTCCCGGGATCTTATTGAATTGCAGGGCTTTTCCCTCATTTGCTGTACCAGGGTTTTGTTTTTGCTTATCGACCAGTTTTTCTACTTCCCTTACACTCATTCCCTTTTCAGCAATTTTCTTCCCTATCTTTACTTGATCTTCCTTGCTCCCCAGCCCAAGAATCGCTCTTGCGTGTCCCTCGCTGATGCTATCATCATCGAGTAATTTCTGGACCTCAAGCGGGAGGGTAAGCAGCCTCAGGATATTGGTTACAGCTGTCCTGCTCTTGCCTATTCTTTTTGACATCTCCTGATGAGTTATATCAAACTCATCAATAAGCTGCTTATAGCAGTAAGCCTGCTCCATTGGAGACAGATTATCCCTGTGAATATTTTCTATAAGCGCCATTTCCAGGGATGCCGTGTCAGTTACTTTTTCAACCACCAGGGCCGGTATTGTACTAATACCATTTTTTTTGGTAGCTCTGTATCTTCTCTCCCCAGCTATTATTTCATATTTGTCTTCCCCTTCAATAATCCTAACGATTATTGGCTGAAGCACACCAAACTCTTTTATTGATTCGGCTAGTTCGTCCAGGGTTTCATCTTTAAACTTGGACCTTGGCTGGTTTTTATTCGGGACTATATCATCCAGCAGAAGCTCCATGACTCTTTCCTTTTTTTGACCTTCTTCCCTGGTCTTGTCTGCGCTTGGGATCAATGCGCCAAGCCCTCTTCCTAATCCTCTTCTAGCCATTGTCTATCACTTCCTTTGTAAAATTATTATATGCCTCCGCTCCCCTGCAATCCGGATCATAATCTATAATGGGTTTGCCGTGGCTGGGAGCTTCACTGAGTCTGATATTTCTCGGTATTATCGTCTTATATACCTTATTAGAAAAATAATTCTTAACTTCCGCTATGACTTGATCCCCCAGCTTTGTTCTAGAATCATACATTGTCATGACCGCACCACTTATTTTTAGATCTTCATTGAGGTTTTTCTTTACAAGATCAATCGTATTTAGTAACTGTCCCAGTCCTTCAAGTGCATAATACTCACACTGGATCGGTATAATCACTTCCTTTGCGGCGCTGAGTGCATTTATTGTAAGAAGCCCAAGAGCAGGCGGGCAGTCGATAATTATAAAATCATATTCTTCCTCAATTTTATTTACGGCTTCCTTGAGACGGTATTCCCTTTTAAGGCTGGAGACAAGCTCTACCTCAGCACCTGCAAGTTGTATTGATGAAGGAAGGATCCTGAGGTTTTTATAAGCAGTATCTAGAATAGCTTCATGTGGATCAGCATCAACAATGATCACATCATATATGGACTTGCCAACACTTCCGGGGTTTATTCCCATTCCGCTTGTCGAGTTGCTCTGGGGGTCAAGGTCTATTATTAATACTTTATATCCATATGAGCTAAGGTATGCAGATATATTCACTGCAGTCGTACTCTTTCCCACACCACCTTTTTGATTGGTTATTGCTATCACCCTATTAAGTAGTTTTTTATTATCTTTACTTTTTTTCTTAAATATTTTTCCCATTACTTCCATAGATCTGCCATCCTATAATTATGTATTTGCACATTTCATTATATGCACATTAGATAGTTTTTTATAAAGGTTTTCTTCTGATCATCGCAAAATTCCTTGGGTATTTTAAAGGAGTCCGTTTCTCTTTCTTGAGAATTAAAAAAGTCCTAAACCCCTCAAGGTCCGGGACTTCAACATCATATAGCTCTTCGAACTCTCCTCCAAGTTTGGATATTGCCTCACTGTGCTCCTTTATTTCCTCAAATACTTTCTTGCTCTTATAAAATATAATTTTACCATTTATAATACAAAATGGAATGGCTAGTTCTAGAAGAATATTAAATTTTGTAACAGCCCTTGCAATGACTATATCGAACTTTTCCCTAAAGCCCGCTTTTCTGGAAAGCTCCTCTGCCCTATCTGTAATGACTGTTATGTTTCTAAGGTCAAGCGCTTCTATCGTTTCCCTTAAGAAGCCGGTTTTCTTCTTTGATTTATCAACCAGGAATATTTTTGACTCAGGTAAAAATATGGCAATAAGCATTCCCGGCAGTCCTCCGCCGGTTCCTATGTCTATGATCCTTTTTTCCCGATGCACTCCTTCACTCAATATTTTTATATTGAATATCGAAAGTGAGTCCAGTATGTGCCTGATAAAAATATCTTCCTTTTTTTTTGTGCCTATAAGATTTATGACTTTATTTTTTTCGCATACAAGTTCCAGGTATTTGGCTGCCTTATCTATTTTTTCTCTGTCATTATTAATACCTGCCTCTCCAAGGTATTCACATAGAACCTTTCTTTGTTCTAAAATCATAATGTCTTTCCTGTTCTCTGTTTTAGCACCATTATAAGAACTGATATATCGGCTGGCGAGACTCCTGCTATTCTTGAAGCCTGGCCCAATGTATTGGGTTTTACCTTGTTTAATTTTTCCCGGGCTTCATAAGTAAGCCCAGAAATTGAAAAGTAGTCAAATTCTTGCGGCAGTATATATTTTTCAATTCCTGATAACTTTTTTATCTCAGAAAGCTGCCGGTTGATGTACCCTTTATATTTAATTTCAATTTCTACCTGTTTAAGCACCTTCTTATCATGCGCAATACCCTTTTTTAAAAAACTGCTTATCAGTGCATCAATACCTACCTCCGGTCTTTTTAGCAGCTGGTGAAGTGTGGTGGGACCATCAATGGTGCTCGTGTTCATATTTAAAAGCATTTTATTTACTTTGCTGCCGGGATTTATTTTTTTATACTTAAATTGTTCAATAACTTCATTTATTTCTTTTTGTCTTTTTTTAACACTACCATACATCTCTTCTGATATTAGTCCTGTTTTTAATCCTATTTCTGATAATCTCCTGTCAGCATTATCCGATCTTAAAACTAGCCTGTACTCAGCTCTTGATGTATACATCCTATAAGGTTCAAATAGTTCTTTTGTGAGAAGATCATCTATTAATACCCCTATATAGCTATTATCTCTTGTAAGTATCAGGGGCTCTTTATCATTTATTTTTAAGGAAGCGTTTACTCCAGCTACAAATCCCTGTGCAGCCGCCTCTTCATATCCGGACGTCCCATTTACCTGTCCTGCAAAATAAAGTCCCTGGATAATTTTAGACTCCATTGTAAAATTAAGCTGATCAGGCAATATATAATCATATTCTACTGCATATCCGGGTTTAATTATTCTCGCATCCTCAAGTCCTTCAACTGTATTTACTATCTTTTGCTGTATACCTGCGGGCATGCTTGTGGTAAGTCCTTGAAGATACGTCTCGGTTGTGTTTCTTCCTTCCGGCTCAATAAATATTGGATGCCTTGTTTTATCAGGGAAATTAATCACTTTCCTGTCAATAGACGGACAGTGCCTGGGACCATGAGTGTCAACCATTCCGCTTTTTATCGGTGAATATTCTATGTTTTCTGCAATTGTCTTATGTGTATTTTTATTTGTATAGGTAAGATAGCAGGGAATATTCTCATGTATTTTTTCTGCATCCCAAAAAGAAAAACTAACCGGCTTATCGTCGCCTTCCTGGAGTCTTAATCTCTTGAAATCAATTGTGCGCCTATCTATTCTGGGAGGAGTCGCCGTCTGGAATCTATCGGTCTTAAAACCAATAGCTTTCAGGCTTCCTGTAAGCTTCATCGAAGGATACTCCCCCATTCTTCCAGCATTATAGTCTTTATCGCCTATTATTATGCGGCCCCTTAAAAATGTCCCTGTTGCAATGATTACCGCTTTTGACTGGAAAAC
>CAYRTF010000112.1:3977-5307 GCA_964427165.1 uncultured Actinomycetota bacterium
CTCTACTATTATTTTTTCTACAGTTCCTTGTTTTAAAATAAGGTTTTCAGTATTTTCAAGAACTCTCTTCATCTCTATTTCATATTCTTTTTTGTCTATCTGGGCTCTCAGGGCCTGAACTGCAGGACCTTTGCTGCTGTTAAGGGTTTTTATCTGAAGAAGTGTCCTGTTTGCAGCTCTTCCCATTTGGCCGCCCATTGCATCTAGCTCCCTTACAAGCTGACTTTTTCCTAATCCTCCAATAGCTGGATTACATGGCATTAGGGCGGTTTTATCTATATTTATAGTTAGGAGCAAGGTCTTAAGTCCCATCCTTGCAGATGCAAGTGCGGCTTCACAGCCTGCATGTCCTGCTCCTACAATTATAATTTCATAACTATTTTCTATTCTTTTCATCTCTTAGTTTTTTGGTGTTTCACGTGAAACAATACTCTTTTCATTTTTTTGTTTTTTTAGCTGCATTTAACCCTGCAAGATATCCCTGCGCAGCAGTATATTCATATTCCAGCAGGCCACTGATCCTGCCACAAAAAAATAGGCCTGGAAATTTTTTACTTTCAAGATTTTTATTTATCTGGAGAGGGGATAGGACATTATATTTAATGCCATATCCCGGCCTGGTCATAATTACACTTTCAAGACCTTTTATTTCCCTCAAATTACTTAATTGTTCTTCCTCGCTATTAGCAGTTTTAAATCCATCAATATAAAACTCGTTCGTCTCTTTTCCTTCCGGAATTATGTTTAATTTATGGCTTTCTCTATTTCTAATATATTTTTTTAGGTCCAGGGTCCGTCCGTCAATTCTGGGTCCGCAGTATAATTCCACTTCTTTAAACTTAAAACCTATTCTAATAAGATTTCTTAAAAGTCTCCTTGAAGCTATCTCTCCCGGTCTTCCCGCAGCAATATTATAAGGGCCCCAGAAAATTTTTGAATCAAGGAAGGTCCCGGGAGCCAGTATGATTGCTTTACTTTTATATACAGTGCCATCGTTTATTAGTGTGTGATAAATACCGTCTTTACTGATTATGTCCACCACAAGACCCTGTCTGGTCTCAATGTTTTCATGATTTTCGATAATCTCTTTTATGTTTATCATTTGCCGTTTTCTGTCAATTACGATCATGCCGCTGGTATTGTCCTTTTTTGTGCTCTTAATATTATTTAACCCGATCCCGTTTTTTCTTGCAGCATTTTTTATGATTAAGTCATCCCAGATGTTTTTACCTGCAGCAGCTATTCCTTTTGCATTTAAAATATAATTTTCAAAAGCCATATATCCAATGCTGTCTGTGTTTATAGATATTAGTAATGTCCTGGCTCCATT
>CAYRTF010000112.1:5317-5747 GCA_964427165.1 uncultured Actinomycetota bacterium
TTATTTATCAATTCAGTTTCCTATGTTTCACGTGAAACAATTGCGTCAAATATCCCAATCATATTGATTTTTGGCAAAAGTCTATTTACCGATGCAAAACCTTGAAAATACTCTATCGAGTATATCGTCTCTTGCGGTCTCTCCTGTTATTTCGCCTATTAGGTCATAAGCTATTCTCAGATCAGAGGATGGAAATTCTTCGGATAGATCATTATCCATTGCTTCCAGGGCTTTATTAATCATATTTTGTATTTCTTTTAAAATATTTTTGTGTCTTATGTTTACAATAATTTTTTCCTCTATTCCAGAATCCCCGCTGTCAAAGATCATGGATTTTATTCTTTCTTCCAGCATGCTGATTCCACTGCCTTTTAATGCAGAAATTTTTATAATATTGGCAGCAGGGAAGTGGTGTGCAATATTATCTACG
>CAYRTF010000113.1:0-5728 GCA_964427165.1 uncultured Actinomycetota bacterium
CAAAATATACAGCCTGCATCGATTTGATGCAGGCTGTATATTAATATAAAGAAATAAATATGATTTACTACATACTTAGAAGATTATTGCAGATCGTGCCGGTACTCATAGGAATAACCATTATATTATTTGTGCTGATGTATATAATCCCCGAGGACCCTGCAAGGCTTATCCTGCAAAAAGGAGCAACCGAGCAGGCACTGGCAAATCTTCGGGCAAAAATGGGAATAGACAAACCTATCTATATTCAGTATTGGCGATATGTCGCCGGACTTGTCAAAGGGGACCTGGGGCAATCATACCGCTACCGGCGCTCCGTAAACAGCATTCTCCTGGACCATTACCCGAATTCAGTAAAGCTTGCTCTATCAGCAATAGTAATTGAAATAATTATTGGCATATTTGCAGGCATAGTCTCAGCTGTAAGGAAATACAGCTTTTGGGATACTCTGGTAACAGTATCCACAACACTTGCAGTATGTGTCCCTGTTTTTTGGCTGGGGATGATGATGCAGGTCATTTTTGGCCTAAAATTAGGTATCCTTCCCATGTCGGGAATGGGTGACGGAAGTATACGCTATTATATTCTTCCTGCTATAGCCCTTGCTTCAGTTTCCACTGCATATGTGGCAAGGATGACGCGAAGCAGTATGATGGAAGTAATATCAAATGATTATATAACGACTGCTTATGCAAAAGGATTATCTTTTAATAAGGTAATAGGAAAACATGCCCTTAAAAATGCTCTTATCCCGGTTATCACACTTATTGGACTCGATCTGGGGGCTCTTATGGGCGGCGCAATACTTACAGAGACTGTCTTCTCGTGGCCCGGTGTAGGAAGGGTCATATATCTAGCGATTTTGCAAAGGGATGCTCCGGTGGTAATGGGTGGCACACTTATCCTGGTTTTAATATTCGTGTTTATAAATCTTATAGTAGATATAGCTTATGCAGTGATTGATCCCAGAATAAGATATCATAAAAAAGAAATTAATGTATAGCCATAAATAGCTGGTCATCATTTTCGGTTTTGGCTTATGTAAATGAATAAAGGTTTTAGAATTAATAGGAAATATTGTGTTTCATGATAATTGAAAAAACAGGAAACGGGAAAGAACCACAGAAACTTATTGAGTCTGCAATACTTGATAATAAATATTCAAGATCTTCATTATACAAAGATGCCTGGAAGAGATTAAAAAAGAATAAACTGGCAATACTTGGCCTGGCTATAGTCATATTCCTTATATTAGTGGCAATATTTGCACCTTTTCTCGCTCCGTATGAGCCTAATTCAAGAATAAAGGAAGATTCATCCCTCAGTCCGGGCAGGACTCATCTATTTGGTACGGACCTGCTGGGGAGGGATATCTTTAGCAGGGTTATATATGGAAGCAGGATATCGATAGAGGTAGGTATTATAGCAGTTGGGATCTCTGTGGCCCTGGGTTTATTTTTTGGAGCACTTGCCGGATTCTATGGCAGATGGTCCGATGCTATTATAATGAGGCTGGCAGACATATTTTTCGCATTTCCCTATATACTTGGCGCTATTGCCATAATGACCATACTCGGTTCAGGAATCGAAAATATATTTATAGCTATCGGGGTCCTGGGGTGGGCATATTTTGCCAGGATATTCAGGGGTTCTATATTATCGATAAAGAACAAGGAATATATTGAAGCAGCAAGAGCGCTTGGTGCAAGCAATGCCAGGATAATAACAAAACATATCTTTCCTAATGCGATAGCGCCGATAATAGTCTACGCAACGATGAATGTAGGTACCGCTATTATAGTGGAAGCAGCGCTGAGTTTCCTTGGCATCGGGGTGCAACCGCCTACGCCTGCATGGGGCAAGATGCTTTCAGAATCACTGGATTTTATAGATATAGCACCCTGGATGATGTTATTTCCCGGACTTGCCATTGTAATAACTGTACTGGGTTTTGTCCTTCTTGGTGATGGTCTGAGGGATGCATTTGATCCTAAAATGAAAAACTAATAATTAAGATACATGGCCGGTATAGTGTAAAAAGAAGGATTTAGCTTGACTAATATGATAGATAGCTCAACAAATAATAAAGTTTTAGAGATCAAGGATCTTAAAACCTATTTCTATACCGATGACGGTGTGGTAAAAGCTGTGGACGGGGTGAGTTTTGACCTGAAAAAAGGAGAAACACTTGGAATAGTTGGAGAGACAGGGTCCGGTAAAAGCGTTACAGCATTGTCTATATTAAGACTCATTCCTGAACCACCAGGAAAAATAGTTAATGGAGAAATACTTTTTAATGGAACCGACCTTTTAAAATTAGACAAAAGAGACCTGCAGGCTTATAGGGGAAACAGGATCTCAATGATATTTCAGGATCCCATGACTTCCTTGAACCCTGTTTATAATATTGGAAACCAGATAATGGAATCTGTAATAATCCATAGGAAACTAAAAAAAGAAGATGCTATAAAAGAAGCTGTCAGACTTCTGGAAATGGTTGGTATATCAGAAGCAAGAAAAAGACTCTCAAGCTATCCTCATGAGTTCAGCGGCGGAATGCGCCAGAGAGTCATGATAGCCATGGCCATTGCCAACTCTCCCGATATATTGATAGCTGATGAACCCACTACCGCCCTGGATGTGACTATCCAGGCCCAAATATTGGAACTTGTTGATGATATTAAGAAAAAAACCAATACATCGATCATTCTGATCACCCATGATCTTGGAGTGGTGGCAAAATATGCAAAACGCGTGCTGGTGATGTATGCTGGAAAACCAGTAGAGTTTTCGACAGTTGATAATATATTTTATAAACCCATACATCCATATACTCTAGGATTAATGAATTCCATCACCAGGCTTGATGAAGAAAAAAGAGAAAAATTAAAACCGATTACCGGTTCACCTCCCAGTCTTATAGATCTGCCAGGTGGATGCGCATTTAAAAAAAGATGTGAATTTTCAAATGATGCCTGCAAAAGTGACTATCCTCCCCTTGAGGAGATAGAAAAAGAACATTTTGTGGCATGTTATAGGGCCAGGGATATTTTAAAAACCAGGACAGGAAAATAATTAATATATATAAATATGAGCAATAATATACTTCTGGAAGTAAAAAATTTAAAAAAATACTTCAGCCTGAGAGGTGGGTTTCTCTTTCAGAGCAGCTCAGGGATCATAAAAGCTGTTGATGATATAAGCTTTTCTATTGAGGAAGGGGAGACTTTTGGGCTCGTAGGTGAAAGCGGATGTGGTAAATCGACTACAGCACGTGTAATACTCAGACTGATACAGCATTCTTCAGGATCTGTGATCTATGACGGTGAAGACCTTTTTAGCTTAAACTATAATCAGATGTTTAAACTCAGGAAAAATATTCAGATAATATTCCAGGATCCTTATGCATCCCTGTCGCCCAGGATGACAGTAGGTGATATTATAAGTGAACCTCTTGAAATACACAGGATTGGAAATAGAAGTAAGAGGATCAAGAGAGTTAAGGAATTACTAGATGTAGTCGGGCTAAACCGTGAACATTTAAACAGATATCCTCATGAATTTAGTGGTGGGCAGAGACAGAGGATAGGAATTGCCAGGGCTCTTGCCCTTACACCGAGATTGCTGCTATGTGATGAACCTGTATCCGCACTGGATGTTTCTGTTCAGGCCCAGATCCTTAATCTTCTGGCCGATCTACAGAAAGAATTCAATCTTACATATCTATTTATTGCACATGACTTATCTGTTGTAAAGCATGTCAGCGATAAGGTAGGAGTCATGTATCTGGGTAAGCTTGTGGAAATAGCAGACAGTGCTGATCTCTATTCCAAACCACTGCATCCTTATACTATGGGACTGCTTTCAGCGGTCCCGATACCTGATCCTGAATTGGAAAGGCAGAGAAAAAGAATAGTGCTGGAAGGCGATGTACCGAGCCCACTTAATCCACCTGCCGGTTGTACTTTTCACCCGAGATGCCCCATAGCAAAGGATATTTGCAGCAAGGAGATACCATCTCTGAGAAACTATGGCAAAAATGGTAAAAATCATTATGCTGCATGTTTTTTTGCGGGTAAGTCAATATAGTTACCGCAGTAATATTTTTATTTCAGGGATCTATAGAGAAATAAAAAATTGATTTCAAATACCAAAATATTTATATTAAAATAATAACCTGTATGAAATGGAAAACTCAAACAATAATATGCTTTTCTATAATTATTTTCTGCGTGGCTGTGTCACTGGTATTGGTGACCGGGTGTTCCTTGGAGGACCTTGGACTTTCACCCTCAAATGGTGGTTTGAATAAAGAAGAAGAGCCTGATAATCCTGAAGTAATATTGAGTGGGGAAGAGCTATTTTTAGAGATGAAAGCAAGGCAGGACAAGAACCAGCTTTCCGATATAGATATAAGAAAAGCTATTTTTCATGCAGTTGACCGCAAGAGGATAGTGGATGAATTGTTTGGGGGATACGGTCAGGTCGCCAACAGCCTTTTTCCAACAGGCTCACCATACTGGAGCCAATCATGGTCAGGATATGAGTATGATCTTGAAAAGGCAGAGGAGTATCTTTTAAAAGCGGGTTACGGGATTGAAAACCCTTTGTATTTAACAATTAGCTCTGTGGACAATAGTGAGGCCAAGGGAATAATTGAGGATATAATTAAGGAGGACCTGAAAAAGATCGGCATCAATCTCTGGGTATTTAATTTAGCACCGAAGGAGCTATATCAGGAAAGGATCTGCAGCGGGGATTATGAGCTGGGGCTATGGTCCATGTTTGTTTTTGATGAAAATGATCTGAATAGCAGTTTTGCTTCAAATAAAATACCTCCTATGGAAACTGAAGAAAATACGAATTGTGAGAATTTTTACTGGTATAAAAGCACTGAAATAGACGATCTTCTAAAACAAACACATAACTTAAACGATCCTGATATCAAAAAGGAAAAAGTTAGCGAGATGCAGGATATACTTGCCGGAGATGCTGTAGTCCTTCCATTATACAGCAGGCTTTTTGTTCTCGCATATGATGACAGCTTTAGACAGGTAGATCTTGAAATACTCGGCGAAAAACCTTTCCTTAATATCGATACCTGGGAACTTCCTTCTGGTCTTGAAATTCCGGAGGGCGAAAAGTCTGAAATAATCATAGGGTATGAATCCGATAAAATAGATATTATTAATAATTTTGAAAAATATTTCATAAACGACCTTGTACTTAGTGGTCTATGGAAAGATAATCCTGACGGCACGCATGAGGTTGCATTATTGGAAGATTATATTGGTTCTGAAAATGAATATGCAGATCCAGTTGGGTTGACGATCGATGTAAACCTCAAAGACGGAATATTATGGCAAGATGGCGAGCCCATAACTTCCTATGATATCAAATATACATTTGAATATTTTTTATCTTTTATGGAAGAAAATGAATACTTTTCGAGGGTAGATGAGGATTATAAGAAAATTAAGGAAATATCTGTAATTGATGATAAAAAATTTACCATCACCTTTAGTGAGACTTTAGATGATTGGCAGAAGCTTTTTAAACAGATATACAGGAACGGTTCTTTTGACTTTTATGGTCCTGACAGTCTCCCTTATGAAAAGATAATATCAAGTGGACCATATAAAATAGTGGAGTATGATGAGGACGGTTCCCTGGTATTTGAAATAAATGAAAATTATTATGGTGAAACTCCTGAAATAGAAAGGCTTA
>CAYRTF010000114.1:0-5713 GCA_964427165.1 uncultured Actinomycetota bacterium
CGATGTCCCCGAAATCTTCTATCTTTATGTCAAATCTTTCTGATTGTTCTTCCAGGAATGATCCAGTACCTGCCGCACAGACCTTATTCATCTCAAAATCAACCACAACACCGTCTTCAAGGGAAATAAATTTTGAATCCTGGCCGCCTATCTCAAAGATAGTGTCTACTTCATGGTCTATATCAGCCGCTGCCGTAGCCTGGGCGGTTATTTCATTTATTACAATATCTGCTCCAACGAAATCACCTATTAGGTATCTTCCGGACCCGGTGGTCCCGACCCCTTTTATAACCACTTTGTCCTTGATCTGGTTTCCTACATCATCAACACCTTTCCTTACAGCTTCAATTGGTCTTCCTGCTGTCCTCAGGTATTTCTTTGCTATCAGTTTCCTATTGCTGTCGATGGCTACGACATTTGTGGATATGGAGCCCACATCTATACCGATATATGCTTCTATTTTTTCTTCTCCAGGTCCGTATGGATACTTTTCACCGGTCTCATCCGGAAGGATCGACTTTCCTATAGAAAGTGGTTCAAAGATCTCTTTTTTGTAGGCAAAGTTCTCCATATAATCATCAATTCCCTTGAATATGGTCTTCCTGTCCGGATGGTCCTTCGCGGCCTTTTCCACAAGTGAAAGCGCAGCTCCTATTGCTCCCATGGATGCCGGATGCTTTGGAACTGCTATCTCCTGTTTCAGGGTATTTTTAAAAGCCACTACCATGGCATCATTAAATGATACTCCGCCGCAAAATATAACAGGCGGAGTGAATTTTTTTCCCTTTGCTATCTGGGATTTAAAACTCCTTGCCATAGCATAGCAAAGTCCCATGGCAATATCCTCATCACTTGCAGCTTCCTGTTGGAGATGTATCATATCAGATTTGGCAAATACACTGCACCGGCCGGCAATTGTAGAGGGTGTCGTAGAACGGAGCGCCATTTCGGAAAACTTTTCTATAGTCAGGCCAAACCTGGAAGCCTGCTGGTCCAGGAATGAACCCGTGCCTGCTGCACACAGTTCATTCATAGCATAGTCTCCGCCTTCAAGATCTATAAATTTTGAATCCTGCCCTCCTATTTCTATTATCGACCTGGTATCTGGATAGATCTTTTTTGCAGCACCTGTCAGAGCTTCTATCTCATTTACAAAATCTATTTTGATATGACCGGCAAGATCTTTTCCTCCCGATCCCGTAAAGCAAATACCTGCAATACTGGCCGCATCCGGCCCGTCAAAGATTTTTTCAAGATCTGCCTTTACGACCTTTACAGGATCTCCAAGATGCCTGGTGTAAGGCAGGATGGATATTATTTTACCATTTTTATCGAGCACAGCGCGGTTTACGCTGATCGACCCGATATCATAACCAAGATACAGTGCCATTCATTCCTCCGATTTGTTTCAATTCATACGGTATATAAAAAATTTAAAATCTATATTTTGGGCATGCCAAAATGCTATTTCATTACTATATAATTATTGCGTAATCATATGCTATCACAAAAAACATCAACATCAAAACTTATAGACTCATTATATTTTTTTAGGTTTTAACTTCTTCTACAATATTGATATCTAATATGTTAATATCTATTATATTAGAGGAAATAGTTTGATAGATCCTTAAACATGGTTAATTCTTTTAGAAAAATTATAGCTATTCTTATTACCATTATTTTTTTTATCCCCTTTATCTCATCCTGTGACCCGACTTTTATTGATGTATACACACAGCTGAATACGGATTATTCAGGAACCAGGACAATTGATATTGCTGTAAAAACTGATTATATAGAGAAAGGCGAGGCCGCACTTTCGCAAAATCAGTCACTCTTTGATAAATTGCTAAGTATCCTGCCAGAAGGCGAGATAGAGACTTATGTGGAAGATGGATATACGCATTTTTCTTCTAAGATGATTTTTGGGGATGTCAACTTTTTAAAACATATATCCATAGATGATTTTTCCGATGATCCTTCAGAAAGATTCATCGCCAAAATGGAGGTCGACGATTACTTCCTTCACCGTGAGGTCTTCTTTGAAGATTATGTGGATATGAAAATCGATGATACACTTCTGGTCTCAGGTGATGATAATTCAGACTTTAACCGGCTGCATGATCTGGCAAGTGCTGACAGCAGCATACTTTCCATAACTTATCAGGTAAAGTTTCCTGTAAAAATAATCGGATCAAATGCCGACCTTATTGGTGATGATAATATTGCAATATGGAATATACCTTATGGACAGGAACGAAATATCCATATAGAAGGGAAAAAAACCAAGTTCCTTTCGTATTTCCTGATCGTCATCCTTGGGCTGATCGGTCTTTTTATATTATTTATTATCTTTGCCATGTTATTTGCCGGCCGCAGAAAAAGGCTTTCATCCTCAAAAAGGCCGGCCAGGACATATGATAATTATTTTAAAAGAGACAGATACTTCAGCAGTGATGACGAGGACGAGGTTTAGAAAATATGCAAAAACCCCACAGATTAAAAACCCCTTTAAATGCAGACGATATAAAAAAACTCAAAAGTGGAGATATGGTCTACTTGAGCGGGACCATCTATGGTGCCAGGGATGCTGCCCATAAAAGAATGCTTAAGGCAATCGGTGGGGGTGATCCCCTTCCAGTCGACCTTAAAGACATAGTAATATTTTATGTCGGCCCTTCTCCCACTCCTCCTGGAAAGAACAGCGGAAGCGTGGGGCCCACTACGAGCGCCCGCATGGATGGGCTCACGGAACCGCTGCTTGCAAGGGGTGTAAAGGCGATGATCGGAAAAGGTGCAAGGGGCGATAAGCTTAAAAAAATGCTTCCTGTATACGGGGCCGTTTACTTTATAGCCATCGGGGGCATAGCCTCGTACCTATCATCCAGGGTGAAGAATATTGAAGTAATTGCATATGATGATCTAGGGGCCGAGGCCATCCATAAGATCGAGGTCAGGGATTTTCCATTATTTGTGGCCTATGATATCTATGGCGGGGATATTTTTGAAGAGGCTGCGCGGAGACAATATTAGTTATGTATTTAAAATCTCTAAGATTTGGTTGGAGATATCTTCGAAGAGGCTCTCCTGAGTGAGTGACACTGAATAAAAACCGCCACTGGAAGTGTTGCGATATGGCATGGGGCAAATTCTATATTGCAGCCTATGGCTGTTGTGTCTCCCCCAAGACCCTGAGGTCCGATGCCTGTATTGTTTACAGCCTCAAGTATCTTTTGTTCAAGCATCTCATATCTCTTATCGCTATTCCTGATCCCAAGTTCCCTGAAGGCGGCACTACGGGCCATTTTTGTGACTACCGAAGCGGTTCCTCCAATACCTATGCCCAGAATAACCGGCGGGCAGCATTTAGTTACATTGACCCTGACCAGGTCGACAACAAGCTCTATTATATCTTCTTCATCTATTGAGGGATTCTGCATCTTAAGATATGAACAATTTTCACTGCCTCCGCCCTTAAGCGAGACTTCGATTTTAAGTCCAGGTTCATTTGTTAATTCAGTAGATATGAGTGCAGGTGTATTATACCCAGTATTTGCCCGGCTGAACAGGGGATCAGTAACTATTGATTTTCTTAAATAATTTTTACTATAGGCATTAGCTGTTGCATCATCCAGGTGTTTTTGCAGATCACCGCTTTCAGCTATGCAGATCCCGGGGCCTATTTTTAGATTTATATATGTATTGCCGCAATCCTGGCAGAGTGGGAGTCTCTGGCTTTTAGCTGAGCCGGCATTTTCCAGTATAAGTCTTAAGACTTCCTTTGCGGACTTTCCAGTTTCCGTGCTGGAATAATATTTTAATGCTCCGGTAATATCTGCAGGAAGTTCAAAGCTAGCTTTTGCTATCAGCTCCGCTACTTTGTTTTTTATTTTTGTAATTTCTATACTTTTCATCTTTTCCCGGACAGTCTGGATTAATGCAGAGGTCCCAGGGTCTTTTACCTTTGTTTATGATCTTTACTATGGGATACCCGCAGTGTTTACACAGATCTTTTCCTGTTACCAGGAGACCCTTCTGGGGCAATGGAAAGGTGTTCCTGCACTTAGGATATGCATTGCATCCGATAAACCTTTTCTTAGAGGCTCTGGCAACCCTCACTATGAGGCTCCCCTCACAATCTTCGATCTGGCATTTCCCCACTATCAGATCTTCTTTTATACCTTTCTTTATTTCCTTTGCGATCTCTTCTTTTTCTTTCTGAAGCACTACCATCACTTCCCTCAGCATATCCCTGGACCTATCCACGACTTCTTCCCTGGTCTCATCTCCATTTACTATGCCGTCCATATACATCTCAAGTTCGGAGGTCATGCCGGGTGAGGATATCTTTTCAGCATGTTTTTTGAGCATCTTTATGACTGCAATGGCTTTTTCTGAGGGTTTAAGCGGATTCGGCCTTACATATCCCCTGTTTGCCAGGGTCTGTATTATCGAATGCCTTGTAGCCTTCGTGCCAAGACCCAGCTCTTCCATCTTCTGTACAAGTTTTCCCTGGCTGTAGCGGGCAGGCGGTTTTGTCTCTTTCCCTTCAAGTGTCCTATCTATTAAAGTAAGTTCCTGTCCGGGTTTGAGTTCCGGTACAAATACATCTTTATGCTTATAATAAGGATAATGCCCGGTCCAGTTTTCCTCTATTATGCTGGAGCCATTTGCTACAAATATTTCACCATTCACATCTATCTTTGCCGCTATACTTTTCATCTTTGCGGCAGGAAGCAGGGTAGCTGCAAACCTTCTTACTATCAGTTCGTAAAGCTTCCATTCATCAGCCTTTAACTTTTCTTTTGAAGCCACGGAGGCAGGGTGGATCGGGGGGTGGTCAGTCGTCTTTTTTTTGCCCCTGGAAGGTATAATTTTCTCACGGGAAAGTATTGCTTTTGAAAGCTTACTAAAATGTGGTGACTCCCCCAGAGTTTTTACTATCGCTGCAAGATCGATCGTTGGGGGGTATACAGTGTTATCCGTTCTCGGGTAGCTTATATATCCGTTCATATACAGGTTCTCTGCAATATTTATGGTCCTGGAAGCCGTAAACCCCATTGAGCTCCCACTCATAATAAGGTTCGTAGTATTGAGCGGTGTTGGAGGTCTGATATCCTTTATGGATTCTTTTGCTTCAATGACTTTTCCCTTTTTGCCCATCCTTGCATAAGCTGCTTCCGCATCTTCCTTTTTGGTGAACTTTTTCTTTTTGTGTGCAGCTTCGAACTCCTCGCCGCCGCTGGTCCTAAATCTTGCCCCTATCTCCCAAAAGGGTATTGGTACAAAATCCTTGATCTCAAGCTCCCTATCGACTATAAGTGCAAGTGTCGGGGTCTGTACCCTTCCCACAGACAGGAACTTATCCCTTACCTGAAATGTAGCAAGCGATATAAACCGCGTCAGGGTGGCTCCCCATATAAGGTCTATATCCTGCCTGGCTCTCCCGGCAAATGCAAGATTCAGATCTATTTTTCCTGTTTTTGCAAAAGCTTCCTTTATATCTTTGGGTGTAATGGCAGAAAACTTGGCTCTGGTAGAGGCAATATTGCTGTTTTTATCCATTACGATCTGCAGGGCATCATAGCCTATGAGTTCACCTTCCCGGTCATAGTCAGTTGCAATGATGACTTCACTGGCTTCGGCGGCGACTTTCTTTAATGCCTTTATTATCATTTTCTGGATGGGGGTCTTTTCGATCTCCGCATCA
>CAYRTF010000115.1:0-795 GCA_964427165.1 uncultured Actinomycetota bacterium
CAGAAGGTATATGAAGTGGATCCGCTTACCTGTTCCCGCTGCGGAGGTCAGATGATACTCTTCACGTATTTACTGCTTTAAGCATATTAATTTATCATGCTTTTTAAATCTTGATAGCCTGATTATGTTAACTTTTAACTGTTTATAGACTGGTGATCCAGAAGCAAATTCCTATAAATTTAAAGCGGCAGGTCCACCCATCTCCCTTCACTATTTGATATCGTGGCCGCTTCGAGGACTTCCTGGACCTTATAGCCTGAATGCATATCTGCGGTAGGTTTTGTACCTTCTGCAACATTTTTAACAAAATCAAAGGCACTGCCAGAGTGGTATCTCATCCAGCCAACTGAAAACTTCGGCCCTGGAAACTGAGTAGCAGGCTTGGGATATCTCTGTACTGTCTCAATAGCCGTAAAGCCCCTTCTTCCACCGATGGGTTCTCCTGTGTCTCTTGTGTCATAGACTTCAAGGAAATTCGGCTGCATGCTGTTAAATTTAATGGCACCTTTCTCCCCGTGTATTTCTATGCGGTATTCATCATTTGCGCCAGTAGCTACCTTCGAGCCCTCAATGGTGCCGATGCAGCCGTTGGCCGATTCAAACATAATGAGTGCCAGGTCGTCAACATCTACTTCACCGAACTGCCCCGGTTTTCCTGCAATGGGCCTCTTCTTTGTAAATATCTCAAGTCTGGAGAATATCTTTTTGAAATCGCCAAGTAGAAACCTTGTCAGGTCCACAACATGTGAGGCCAGGTCATAAAGGGAACCTCCTCCACAGAACTTCTTCTGTATT
>CAYRTF010000115.1:805-5711 GCA_964427165.1 uncultured Actinomycetota bacterium
TTTCTGTATTTTCCAGTAAAGGGGACGGTTGGGATCAGAATTGCCTGAATGAAGGTATACTATTCTCGCACTGTACACCCTGCCCAGAAGGCCTTCTTCGATCAGCTTTTTGGCCCTCATCATAGCTGGCTGATAGCGGTATTCAAATGTTGTCTGCGAAATAAGTTCCGGATGGGCTTCTGCGGCTTCTATTATTTCTTTTGCCTCGGCCAGATCCATAGCCAGGGGCTTTTCACAATTTACGTGTTTACCTGCCTTAAGGGACTCTATTATTACTTCCTTATGCAAAAAGTTCGGGGTGCAGACCTCTATTATATCAATATCATCCCTGGCAATAAGGTCTCTCCAATTATCAGTTGCAAACTCAAAGCCAGCCTGCTCCACTCCCTCCTCGGCATCAGAGACAGGGACCGATGCAACTCCCACCATCTTTAATCTGGCAGGCATGGGTTTATAGTAATAGGGGAGATTAAGGTACGAAAGGGTATGTACTCTTCCTATAAACCCGTAGCCCACCATGCCAATTCCTAATGTTTTCATTTAAAATTCACCTCATGATCTAATAATTAATTTTTTAATAAGAAAGCTCCTGCCATACTTTGTAATCCAGTTAAAGATTCTAATAACCACGCTTCTTATGGATTTCAAATATGGACAATTATCTTAATAACCATATTCTTTCTCTACTTCGGATATGGACTCCTCAATAATATCCAGGCCCTTTGTTGCAAGGTCCTCTTCCATTATAAGTGGAGGGGACATACGCAGATTCTGTTTTGCAGGTATCCATGCGACACCTTTTGCGAAAGCTTTCTGGTAGACTTTATTTCCGGCTTCAACAAAGGGTTCTTTTGTCTCCTTGTCTTTTACAAGTTCCATACCCAAAAGACATCCTTTTCCCCTGACTTCACCGATTATCTTATGTTCGTCCATCATCTTATTGAGTCTTTTCATAATAAAGTCTCCAAGTTTGGCTGAGCGCTCTACTATATTTTCTTCCTCTATGACTTCAAGCGATGCAAGACCCGCGGCAGAAGCCATTGGATTTCCACCATAGCTTGTGGAAGCGGAGATCTTCTCAAGAACTTCAGTATATTCTTCTTTGATGGCAAATGCTGTACAGGGAAAGCCATTGGCAAGTCCCTTGCCCAGTGTCATAATATCAGGAATTACATCATAGTTTTCTACACAAAACATCTTTCCTGTCCTGGCACAGCAGGTAAGCACTTCATCAACGATCATAAGTATGCCCAGCTTATCGCACATCTTCCTGATCTTTGGTAGGTAATCATCCGGGTAGGTTACTGAGCCGCCCCATCCCTGGATCGGTTCCAATACCACGGCTGCCACATTGCCCGTACCTTCCATCATTATCTGTTTTTCAAGAGCGTCTACACAAAAAAGGCCGCATTCAGGATATTTCTTGTCAAAATGGCATCTGTAGCAATTACCATTGGGTGCCATATGGCTCCCGGTTGCCCTTGGGCCGGAAGTATAGTTTGCCACTTCAGTAAGAGATACCGCACTTAATGTTTTTCCATGAAAATCACCATAGAAGGAGAAAAACTCATATTTTTCCGTTTTGGCCCTTGCTGCCCTCAGTGCAGCTTCTACTGCTTCAGTCCCGGCGCAGTACATCTGGATACCATTTAGATTGCCAGGTGTCACAGAAGCAAGCTTTTCCAAAAACAATGTCTTTATCTCGGTAGTATAGTCATGGCAGTTCATAAGCTGTTTTGTATACTTCTGGATATATTCGACAACCTTGGGATGGCCATGGCCAAGATTAGTTACATATATGCCTGAAGAGAAATCAATATATGTATTACCATCGACATCTGTCAGCGTAACTCCATGTCCTGATTCAAATGCAACCGGAAACAATTTGACCTGGGAAGAATAGCCCTTCATATGCCTTTCTGCCCGGCTGTGAAGTTCTGCGGACCTGGGTCCAGGGGCAGGAACCTTCATGTCCGGTAAAGTAGACGCATCCACTTTTGCCCAATTCTTATCATAGCCCATATTTATCTCCTTCTAATCTTTTAGTTATTTTCTAATGCTCATAATTATGCATAAATAGACAAAGTCTGTCATATTTTGTATTATATAGCTTTTTTTTAAAAAAAGAAAGCATGAGGTAAATAAAAATTATTATATTGGGGATCTGTTCTGGAACTGGGCTCAAGCAAGGATCCAATTCCCGGATAGGCTTCTGGGTGGCATAGCTAAATTTGTGTGAAAAATAAAAAAAGTTAATGATCCATACATGGATAACTAATAAAAAAAGACCCTTCAAATAATACGAAGAGTCTTTTTCCTTGTATTTAATCAGGTGCTATTAAATAGGACCTATTTCTGATTCAGATTATTAAGGACTTCATGGCTTATCTTGTCAACAAGATCCTGGTAGATAACTGTCCTGGCCTCTGGCTTTATCCTCGGGTCATCAAGTCCGCACGAAGTGTCTGAGCAGGTAATGCACAGTGTCTTATCAGCGGCACATTGTCCCTTGCTGCCGAATACATCCATCCTGTCCATTACGACTTTCTTAAGTTCGCTCATGGCAAGCTTTGCAAGATCCGGATAACTTATGGATTTTGGGTGTTCTTCAACAAACTTATGGACATTGATCATAGCTGCCTGCGATATGCCGGTATAGAAATTTATCTTACAGATACCAAGGCTTACAGCCTTTCTGAAATCATCATCCGGTATACCCGAACCGCCATGAAGGACAAGCGGAATACTTACGGCATCCCTTATTGCTGTCAGGCGGGTAAAATCAAGTTTAGGATCTCCCTTATAGAGTCCATGCACATTACCTATTGATATGGCAAGTGTATCGAGACCAGTCTCGCCGGTAAACCTTACTGCATCTTCGACCCTGGTATAGAATTCCTCACTGGCAGTATGGGGTGTTGCAGCTTCTACTCCTACAGCTTCCCCTCCTACATTTCCAAGCTCTCCCTCGACGCTTACACCCACACTATGTGCGATCTTTACCACTTCTGCAGTATTTTTGATATTTTCTTCCAAAGGATGTTCACTGCCATCATACATTATAGAGGTAAAACCGGCTCTTATTGCCCTTACCATAGTCTTCAGGCTTTTGCCATGGTCCAGATGTATACATACAGGGATACTTACATTCTTAGCGGCATTTATCAGGATAGGTGCGATATCCTCAAGATTTAAATACCTGAAATGCACTTCCGCCAGCTGCATGATAACAGGAGAATTGGATTCTACTGCAGCATCCATGATATGGTCCACGAAATCCAGGTTTGTGATATTGAAGGCACCGACCGCATATTTATGCTGTTTGGCGTGTGCCAGCAGATCTTTCATATTAATAAGAGCCATACTTTTCCTTCCATATATTTACTTATTTAAATTTTAACAGAATTAATCCATAAGTTTAACTCAATTATTATAGGGAGTAGAGAGACTTTAATCAATATTGTTTAAAATATTTATAGAGATGCATGATTATGCTTGTTAACGGTAGGTACAAAGTGGTTTGATAAATTTCTATTATTTTTATAAAATGCTAGGAGTTTATTGCTATAATAGAAGTAATATGTTTATCAGTTAAATAAGACAGGAGGTTATTTTGAGTAAATTTGTACCAAAAATAGTGGTAGGCGTGATCATCTTTATTGTTGTCCTGGTAGTGCTGCTGCAGAGTTTTGTGGTAGTGCAGGCCGGTAATGTAAGGGTGCTTACCCAGTTTGGAAAAACTGTGGGGGTTACTTTCCAGCCGGGAATACATATTAAGGCTCCATTCATACAGAATACCGTAAACTATTCTACCAGGCAGGTAACATACGAGACTAGCGATTTTCCTGAAAGCAGTAATGCAAATTATCCGGATTATTCTGTAGACACGACTTCTTTAGACGGACAGCAGATACAGATAAAATATACTATAAGGTTTGCGATCGACGGCAAACAGGCTGAATGGATCTATAATAATATAGGCACTATGGACCAGCTTGTGGAGAAGGTAGTCAAGACTGAAGCAAGATCACTTTCCAGGAATATACCTAAGAGATACACCGCTGCCCAGCTCTATTCTGCAGGAGTATTTGATGTGATGATGGAGATAGGGGATACGCTAAGACCTGTTTTTGAAGACAATGGAATAATAATGGATGAGTTCCTGCTCCGGAAGATCGATTTTACGGAGCAGTATTTTAATGTTCTTGAGGAAAAACAGATAGCTGAAGAAAGAATAGTAGTCGAACAGAATGTACTTGAGCAGGAAAAGATCAAAAAGGAACAAACCATAATCCAGGCGGAAGCAGAAGCCAAACAGATAGAGATCAAGGGCGAGGCCTTAAAACTTTATCCGGAGATCATACAGCTTGAGTTCATACAAAAACTGTCCCCGAATATTACCTGGGGAATATTACCGGAAGGAGGCATAATACCGTTTCTGGACCTGAGCAATATTGCTGAGGGAATGAATAGCGCTCCTTTAGTTCAAAATACTGAAACTGGAGAATAAGGCAAGAGTAGATAAAACCGGAATATTGCGGTATTAATAAGCTGCAGGACCAGCACAAGGGGGCTTGCAGCTTATTTTTTTAAGGATAGTTTTTCCATTTAATAAAAAATATATTATCATTTATAGAGATCATATTAAAAACAAGAGGTTTAAGATAAGACAAAGAATTACAAATTATATAAATACTATCAGGACATATAATAAGATCGCCGGCATAACCAGGATCACCCGCCGTTATTTTGCTATAAATGGATTTGATGGTGTTATCACAAGCATAGGAATACTGCTTGGAAATTATATAATAAAGGTTTCTGAACCAAAGAATGTTCTCATTGCTGGATTTGCCGTGATAATATCTCTTGGTGTCTCGGGGGTATGGAGCGCATATAATAGTGA